>CBDTYJ010000004.1:0-29163 GCA_965364575.1 uncultured Gammaproteobacteria bacterium | reverse complement strand
CTCAAGGACTACATCCTGGGTGGGCGGCGTCTGGGCAGATGGGTCACCGCTCTCAGCGCCCAGGCCTCAGACATGAGCGGCTGGCTGCTGCTGGGTTTACCCGGCTATGCCTACCTGGCCGGCATGGAATCAGCCTGGCTGCTGGCGGGCTTGCTCGCCGGCACTTACCTGAACTGGAAGTTCACGGCCGAGCGATTGCGACAAGCCACCGAGCACTACGGTGACGCCCTGACACTGCCCGATTATCTGGAGCGCCGCTTCCGGGACCGGGGCGTGTTGCGGCTGGTCTCGGCGATCTTCATCCTGGTCTTTTTCACTTTTTACACCACCTCGGGGCTGGTGGCCGGCGGCCGCCTGTTCGAGGAGGTGTTCGGCCTCCCGTACCTGGCGGCCATCAGCGCCGGGGGTCTGACGGTGGTGATCTACACTTTTGTCGGCGGATTCCTCGCCGTGAGCTGGACCGACCTGATCCAGGGTCTGCTGATGCTGCTCGCGCTGGTGATCGTGGCGCTATTCGCGCTGTCCGCGGTAGGTGGAACCGGGTCCCTGGCCGAGGAGATCGCCGCGATCAACCCGGCGCTGCTCGATCCGTTGACCGACGCCGCCGGGCAGCCGCTCAGCGCCATGGCTATTGCCTCTCTCCTCGGCTGGGGTCTCGGCTATTTCGGCCAGCCTCACGTGCTGGCCCGGTTCATGGCCGCGAGCGCGCCCGCCGCGATCCCGGCTTCCCGGCGCATCGCCATGATCTGGGTCGGCGTCGCGCTGCTGGCCGGCGGCGTCGTGGGCCTGGCCGGGATCGTACTGGCTGAGCCGGCGCTCGAGGGCGCCGAGACGGAGAAGATCTTCATGCTGCTGTCGGTGCTGCTGCTGCATCCCCTGGCAGCCGGTATCTGTCTGTCCGGGATCCTGGCGGCGGTGATGAGCACCGCGGATTCGCAGCTTCTCGTCGCTTCCTCGGCCGTCTCGGAAGATCTTTACAAGGGCTTGTTCCGGCGCCGGGCGGGCGGCGCAGAATTGCTGTGGGTCGGCCGCCTCGCGGTGGTGGCGATAGCCGGTCTTGCATTCCTGCTGGCCGCCGATCCGGACAGCAAGGTCCTGGACCTGGTGGCCTACGCCTGGGCCGGCTTCGGCGCCGCCTTCGGTCCGGTGATCCTGCTCTCCCTTTATTGGCCCGCCATGAGCCGGGCCGGGGCGCTTGCGGGCGTGATCACCGGCGGCCTGACGGTGATCGTCTGGAGACAGCTCGAGGGTGGCTGGCTCGATCTCTACGAGATCGTGCCCGGCGTGATCACGGCGACCGTCTCGGTGGTGGTCGCCAGCCTGATCTGGCCCGGTACGGCCCGGGACGACAGGGGCGCCTTCAGCTCCTGAGCAATGCCAGCGTCCAGCCGGATGCGATCAGGCCGATGGCAGCTGCAGCGGCTGCGCGCTGCACGACGGGACGGCCCAGGCTGTCCACTGACAGGCGGCTGCAGAACCAGCCGAGACCGAGTCCGGCCAGAAAACCGGTCAGATGCGCGACTACATCGGTACGCTCGCCGCCGGTACCGGTGTAGGCCAGCAGGGCGATACCCCCCACCAGCGGGCTCCAGCGCCGTATCAGACCGGCTCCGGCCGTCACCGAGTGTCGATAACGGAGCGCATGGGCGACCAGGATGCCGAGGGCGGCGAAGACTGCCGTAGACGCCCCCAGAGATGAATGATAGGCGGGCTGCACCATCGCATTGAGCCCATTCCCCAGGGCACCGGCCACCACGATGCCGCACCAGGCCACACCCCCGCCGAGCGCCTGGGCGGCGAACAATCCGAACACGGCGCCGAAAGCCAGGTTGGCACTCAGATGACCGGCGTCGCCATGCAGAGTCAAAGCGGTCAGGGTCCGCCACCACTCGCCGTTCATGACCCGTCCCGCGCGCATCACGCCGGCATCGACCCAATCGAGACCGAACAGCCAACGGTTGGCCGCCACGGCGATCCCGACAAGGATCACCACGTATGCGAGGATGCCCATCGGGCCACCGGAGAACGAAGGCACCCTGAGCGGCGCGGGTCTGGCGCCGCGGGGATTCTCCGCCCGGTAGGCGCGCAATTCCTCCAGCGCGCGTGGCTGGTCTTCGGCCGCCACAAGCAGCAGCCACCAGCCATCCCGGAAGATCGCCTCGGCCGGAACACCGACGGCATCCAGCACCAGCCTCGCGTCCATGGCTTCATGACGGTGACGGCTGCGCGCCAGGATGGCCAGATCGGGACCGCTCGGGTTCATGAGACCCTACGATGCGGCAGCCGGGCGCCGGTGGCAACGCCCGCGACCCGGTGGCGGGCGGCCGGAAGATGAAAGAAAGCCGGAGCAGCCTTGCGCCACTCCGGCCCGGGCGCTGCCGGCGGCATCGATGCCGCCGTCAACACCTTGCTGCGTGCTACGCAACTTTGAGGACGTGCCTCTTTACCTTCTTCGCCTTCGGAATCACGACGTTCAGCACGCCGTCCTTGAGTTCAGCCTTGGCCTTGTCCACGTCCACGTCGATGGGGAACATCACGGTCCGCTCCAGCGTCCCGTGTGCCATCTCGCAGCGGTAGAAGCGCTCGGCTTTCTCTTCTTCCTTCAGCTCGCGATTGACGATGATGCCCAAGCCCTCGTCGGTGAGGGTGAGCTCGATCTCGTTCTTCTTCACGCCCGGCAACTCGGCCCGGACCAACAGTTCGTCATCCCGATCGATCAGGTCGATGAGCGGGAAGCGCAGATCGATCCTGGGCTCAATCTCGGGCAGCAGCGACCGTTTCATGCTGAACGGCTCCAGCCAGCCACGATTGAAGAAGGTCTCGAACAGATCTTCCATGCCCTGTCCGAACGGCAACGTCCTCGAAATCGGAAGCGCAGACTTCGCAACTTTCTTGGGAAGAATCTCACGTACAGTTGACATGACATTCACCTCCTCTGGTGACGCAAAAGCGTCGTCCGGGGACCATTCCCCGGGCATCTGGAGATATGGGGGCGGCGCCCGCCGGAACCATCAGGAATCTACCTTATTGACAAGCCCGGAAGAGCGTCAGCGGATGTCCTCAACCCGCCAGACGACCGGTTGCCACTGGTCGCGCCGGTTGGCGGTCAGCTGGGCGCCGAGAAAATACCGTTTGCCGGCCTCGACTTCGATTTCGATATCGCCGGGCTGCTGGTCCCGCGGAGTATAGCCGGGCTTCGACAGCACCCCGGTGGCCCGCGAAAGATCGGCCGTCAACCGGACTTTGTGCACGCCCGGTTCGACCCTGACGACCTCCTTGCGGCCGAACCGGCCGGTGCCGCCCTTGATCTCGCGGTCATCGACTTTCGAAACGTAGGCAGGATAGATCTTGCCCGAGATGTCCGAGGCGTTGGTGGTGATGATGGCGTAATCCGCGTCGCCTGCAGTACTGGACGCGCAGGCCGCCGTAGCCAGCACCAGCGCTGCAAGGACAGCGGATGCTCCGCGTCTGAAGAGATTACCCATGATGATTCCTCCGGATCTGGCATGTGGCCGGGCGTCGCATCGGCGGCATGCCTCGCGCGCCATTCATTAACTTCGACAGAAGAATTCCGGAAGGGTTCTGCCCCCGCTGGCGGGATAACTGTCGGCGAGACGGTGGCCAGGGCAGCGGACGGAAATTTCGGAGGGGCCAGGCTGGGACCCCGCAGACCCCAGGCGGCGGATGCGTCCCGATCGCAGCAGGGGTCTGCTGGCCTCGGGTGGAGGCGGCCGGTCCGAGCCTGCCGGCGTCCGCGTCGCAGCCGCCGCAATGGTCCCGGAAGCACCAGGCCTTCCTGTGTCTCCCATACCTGACGTGGTTCGCCACGCCGCCTGGAGTACAAGACTGTCTGTTCAGGGAATGGGGTCGTCGGCGAGACTTTTCAAGCTGGCGCAATGAACAACGCCTCCGCCCGGTCCGGCTCAGGAAGCCAACGCCAGCACATCATGGTCTCGTGGCCGGGACGAAGCAGCGCTGCCCGCATCGGCTAAGCCATCGACGGCCTCTGCGGACGGCTCCCGATCACGCTCCGCGCCCTTGATTGACAGGCTCCGGGGCCCTCAGCCGGAGTCCCCGACATGCTAGAATGTGGGGCTCGGCCGGGACAGTGCATCGTCGCCCTGCGGGCGCGCACCCATGATCATCGCTGGCCGTGCGAAAAGTAAACGCGAGGAGAAGCCCCCGTGCCAGCCAGGCCGCCGGAAGGCGCAGACCGAGGATTCATCGTCCCGATCGGCGGCGCCGAAAACAAACTCAACGACCCGCAGATCCTCGCGCGTTTCCTGGAGCTGTGCGGGGGCGATTCGGCCCATATCGCCATCATCCCCACCGCCTCGGAACTCGAAGACACCGGCCCTCATTACCAGCGGCTGTTTCGGAAGATCGGGGTAAAACATGCCGAAGTCCTGCCCCTGGTGACCCGAGAGGACTGCGAGTCCAGCGACCACCTGGGCGTGATCGAAGAGGCGGACGGCGTATTCCTGACCGGCGGCAACCAGCTGCGTCTGTCGACCACTCTCGGCGGCACCCGCTTATCCCAGGTGCTGCGCAGGCAGAATGCCCGCGGCATGCATGTGGCCGGCACCTCTGCCGGCGCGGCTTTCCTGCCGGAGCATATGATCGCCGGTGGCTACGAGGGCTCCACCCCGAGCCCGGACATGGTCACACTGGCACCGGGCCTCGGGTTGAGCAACCACGTCATGGTGGACCAGCATTTCCGTCAGCGTGACCGGCTCGGGCGGCTGTTGACGGCTCTCGCCTATAACCCCTTCGCCGTGGGTATCGGCCTCGACGAGGACACGGCGGCATTCATCGGTCCCGACAATTGCTTCGAGGTGGTCGGTAGCGGCGGCTTGACCGTCGTCGACCCCTCCGGAATCAGTTACTCGTCTATGGATCGGGCCCACCGGCGCGACCCGGTAAGCCTGATCGGCGTACAGTTGCATATCCTGATCGCCGGCGGTCGTTTCGATCTCAACAGCAGATCCGCGACCGCCGAGTAGCCGGGGGGGAAGCCCATGAAAGTCATCTCGACCAATATCTACGGCGGTCCGAACCTGTATGCCACGTTCCCGGTGATCCGCCACGTGGTCGATCTTGGCCCGCTGGAGGAATGGCCGACGCGGCGCCTGGGTGACGGCTTTATCGACGCGCTGATCGAGGCCCTCCCCGGCCTGGCCGAGCACACCTGTTCCTATGACACCGCCGGCGGATTTATCCGCCGCATGCGCGAAGACGAGGGCACCTGGCTCGGCCATGTGCTGGAACACGTGATCCTCGAGCTGCAGACCATTGCCGGCTTCCACGTCAGCTTCGGCCGGACCCGCTCGGTGCCGGACCAGCCCGGGATTTACACGGTCGTATTCCAGTACAAGGACGCCGAGATGGGCCGCGAGGCGAGCCGACTGGGGATCGACCTGCTCGGCTTCCTGCTGCCCCCCGAAATGAGACCGGACGGTGCGCCCGGCGATGACTGGGATTTCGGCGAGCAACGCGACCGCTTCATCCGGTTTGCACAGAATCGTGCCCTCGGGCCCAGCACCGGGTCCCTGGTGGAAGCGGCCGAGGCGCGCGGGATCCCGTGGATACGTCTCAATCGTTACAGCCTTGTGCAGTTCGGCCATGGTAAATATCAGCATCGCATCCAGGCGACGACGACCGGCAACACCAGCAACATCGCGGTGGATCTGGCGTCGGACAAGGAAGAGACCAACGCCCTGCTCCGGGATCTCGGGCTACCGGTGCCGGAGCAGCGACTGGTCTATTCGGCCGCCGATGCGGTCAGGGCCGCGGAGCGGATCGGCTTCCCCGTGGTGGTCAAGCCGCTGCGCGGCAATCACGGCCGTGGCGTCTCCATCGGCGTCGGCACGTCGGAAGACGTGGCGGTCGCCTTCGAAAAAGCATGCGAGCACGGCCGCGCGGTCGTGATCGAGCAATACGTCACCGGCTTCGACCATCGCCTGCTCGTCATCGACGGTGAGCTCATCGCCGCGGCCAAGCGCGTCCCGGGCCACGTCATCGGCGACGGCAGGCAGTCGGTGGAGGAACTGGTGGAAGAGGTCAACCGGGATCCTCGCCGCGGCGTCGGCCATGAGAAGGTCCTGACCCGGCTGGAGCTGGATCATCAGGCCCTGCGTCTGTTGTCCCAGCGCGGCTACGAGCCGGCCACCGTGCCGCCTGCCGGCGAAGTGATCTACCTGCGCTCCACCGGCAACCTGTCCACCGGCGGCACCGCCATCGACGTCACCGATATCGTCCACCCGGACAATCGCGAGATGGCGATCCGGGCGATCAAGGGCGTCGGACTGGATATCGGCGGCGTGGATTTCCTGACCGCCGATATCAGCAAGTCGTATCGGGAGATCGGCGGCGGCATCTGCGAAGTGAACGCCGGGCCGGGATTCCGAATGCACGTGGCGCCCAGCGAGGGCACGCCCCGGGACGTGGCCGGACCCGTCCTCGACATGCTGTTCCCTCCGGGCTCCCCTAGCACCGTGCCGATCGCCTCGATCACCGGCACCAACGGCAAGACCACGACCTCACGCATGCTCGCTCACATCATGAAGATGGCGGGCCACACCGTCGGTCTGGCCAGCAGCGACGGCGTCTACATCGACGGCAATCTGACCGTCGAGGGCGACATGACCGGGCCGCGCTCCGCCCAGATGATCCTGCGCGACCCAACGATCGATGCGGCGGTGATGGAGACGGCCCGGGGCGGCCTGCTGCGCAGCGGCCTGGGTTACCCGAAATGCGATGTGGCGGCGTGCATCAACGTCAGCTCGGACCATCTCGGGCTCAAAGGCATCAACACGCTGGATGAGCTGGCGCTGGTCAAACGCATCCCTATCGAGGTGGCCCAGGACACCGCCGTGCTCAACGCGGACAACACCTATTGCCTGCACATGGCCAGCCACACGGAGGCCCGCTACGTCTGTTACGTGACCATGAATCCGGACCACAGCCTGGTCAAGGAACATGTGCGCGCCGGTGGACGTGCGGTGGTGCTGGAGAAGGCTTTCAACGGCGACATGATCACGATCTACGACGCCGGCAGCCACATCCCGCTGCTGTGGACTCATCTGATCCCCGCGACCCTCGAGGGCCGGGCCATGCACAACGTGCAAAATGCGATGTTCGCGGCCGGCCTCGGTTTCAGTCTCGGTATCAGTCTGGAGAACGTCCGCCAGGGCTTGCGCACTTTCGATACGACATTCTTCCAGTCCCCGGGCCGGATGAATATCTTCGATGAGCTGCCGTTCAAGGTCATCCTGGATTACGCTCACAACCCGGCTGCGGTGAAGACCATGTCCGACCTGGTGGACCGTCTGAGCGAGTCCGGGCGCAAGATCGTGGTGCTGGCCGCTCCCGGGGACCGGCGCGACGAGGATATCCGCGAGATCGCGCGGGCGGCGGCGGGCCATTTCGATCATTACATCTGCCGCCAGGATGACAGTCTGCGCGGTCGCACAGAGGGCGAGGTCCCGGCGAAGCTGCGGGACGGTCTGATCGAAGCCGGCGTGCCGGAACAGCAGATCGAGGTCGTGACGGACGAACAGCAGGCGGTGCAACACGCCCTGGCGAGCGCCCGCACCGGCGACCTGGTGCTGGTCTTCGGAGACGCTATCAAACGCTGCTGGAAGCAGATCATCTACTTCAAGCCCGGCGAACCCGAACCAGTGCCGGTGGCGACCGACCCGGGGCGGGGATCCTTCCGGCCGCTGGAGATGGAGGGCGAGGCATTCACACATACCGGCGGCGTGGCCCTGCTGCGGGACGGGCGCGGCGTGATGATCGCTCCGGAACCGGAAGACGCGGACTAGGCTCCCGATGTGGCCAGAACTCCGGAGCTCCTCGACTCACGCCGGTTGACCGGCCCGAACATTCTCGGGTCGAAGCCCGCCGCCATCATCGACGTAGCGGTCGACAGGCTCAGGCTCGACCCCTTTATCGAGGCCTGGAGACGATCGGCCAGAGCCATGCTCGCGGCGGTCGGATGGGACGCCGCCGTACTGCTGGAGCGAAGGCTGGACGACGGCGTGAGCCTGGGTTTCACCGCGCCCATCGACGCCCTCTATGCCGCTACGGAAATCAACGACTGGGCTTTCACGGCAGCGGCGGCCGCGCTCGCCGACGAGCCGGGAAACGACCCGGCGGAGGCGGCGGAGCGTCTGCGCGAGATGATCGAGGACGAATCCAACCCGCGGCTGGTGGCGCTGCATGATGCGGCCCTCGCCCGAGGCACCGCCTTCCTCGCCGACGACGACTATCTGAGCCTGGGTCTCGGCGAGCACAGCAGGACCTGGTCGGTGAGCAAGCTGCCGCGACCGGAGCAGGTGCCCTGGGGACAATTGGGCCCGATCCCCGTCGGTCTGGTCACCGGCACCAACGGCAAGACCACGACCGTGCGCCTGACCGCGGCGATCGCCGGCGCCGCCGGATTCAAGGCGGGTTTCTGCTCCACGGACGGGGTCGTAGCCGCGGGCGAGACGCTGGACGAGGGCGATTACTCGGGTCCCGGCGGCGCCCGGGCCGTGCTGCGGGATCCCCGGGTCCAGTGCGCGGTCCTCGAGACCGCCCGGGGCGGGCTGCTCCGGCGCGGCACCGCCTTGACCCACGCCGATGCCGCCGCCATCACCAACATCGGCGCCGATCACCTGGACGATTTCGGGGTCCGTGACCTGGAACACCTCGCCGACATCAAATGGCTGGTGACGTCCGTTCTCGGCAATCGCGGGACGGCCGTGCTCAACGCTGAAGATCCGCGTCTGGTCGCCCGGGCCGGCAGACTCGAAGGACCGGTGACCTGGTTCTCACTGGATCCCCGCTCAACGGTGGTCACGGGCCACTGCAAGGCAGGCGGTACCGCCTGGGTCCTGGACGAGGGCCAGCTTACCCGGGTTTGCGGAGCCCAGAGGCAGGCAGTGGTCGCGGCGGAGAGCATCCCGGTGACGCTGCAGGGGGCTGCCCGCCACAACATAGCCAACTGTCTTGCCGCGGCGGCCCTGGCAGAGGCCCTGGGATGCCCGTGCGAAGCCATCAGCGCTGGCTTGTGCGGGGCCCGTCCCGATGGCAACCCGGGTCGGGCCAATCTGTTCGAACTGGGCGGGGCCCGTGTGCTGGTGGACTTTGCCCATAATCCCGATGGCATCCGGGCCCTGGCGAGCATCGCGGAGCGCTTCGGCACGGGGCGCCGGCTGCTGATGCTCGGACAGGCGGGCGACCGGGGCGACGACAGCCTGCGCGAGCTGGCGACGGCGGCCTGGTCGCTGGCACCCGACCGGGTGATCATCAAGGAGATGGCGCATTACGCCAGGGGACGCGAGCCGGGCGAGGTGGCCGGCATCCTGCGGGCCGCGCTGATGGCCGCGGGGGCTGAAGCGGAATGTATCCATCACCAACAGGAAGAGATCGACGGGCTGCGTGAAGCGCTCGCGTGGCTGACGCCGGGCGACCTGGCCATCCTGCTGATCCACGAGGACATCGCGGGTGTGCGGGCGCGACTGCTCGAAGCGGGCGCTACCGCGATCTGACCCGGACCCCGTCGACGACATCGTCTCCCGGATGCACGATGACTGTCTCATCTTCTCCGATGCCGTCGAGGACCTGCACCTCCAGCCCGCTGCGCCGACCGACAGAAACCTTCCTCAGACGCGCCCGGCCGTCCTCTATGGCGAACACGGCCCAGTCCGCCCCCTCGCGGAACAGGGCGCTGGACGGCGTCTTGAGTACGTCGTCCGCCTGCCAGAGGATGAACGCGGCTTCGACCCGATAACCGTCACCGAGACGCTCCCATTCCGCGCGCGGCGAGACGATGTCCGAGATCACCAGCACCCGCTGCTCTTCCACCCCCAGCGCGGAAATCTTGGTGAATCCCGTGGGCTCGACGACCCTGACCACGCCCTCGAGCGGATCGTCCCCGCCCCAGCGGTGGAACAGGACCCGGGCCCCGGGGACGATCCTGACCGCATCGGCGGACAGCACGTCCACCTCCACCTCCAGCGCTCCCGGATCGCCGATCTCGATCAGGGCCTGGCCCGGATCGACCACGCCCTCGCTTTCGCGGATCACCGCCAGCACCCGCCCGTCCACCGGTGAGGTCACCGGCACCATTTCCGGCGAGTCCCCGCCCGCGCTGGCGGCCGAGTAGTACAGGGCCGTCTCGGCGGCTTCCAGCTCGTGCTGGGCCACATCCACCGCGAATTCTGCGGAGCGAAGATTGGCGGCGGCGGCTCTCGCCCTGGCGCGGGCTCGATCGAGCTCATCCTCCGAGATAGTGCGATCGGCGCGGAGCTGTTCCTTGCGGGTCAGCTCGCGGGCGGCGAACTCGGCATCGGCCCGGGCCGCCGCCACATTCTGGGTGGCCCCGGCACGGGCGGCGCGGGCGCCCTGTACTCTCGCCTCGGCTTCGGCCCGCCGCCGCGGGTCGAGCACATCGGAGCGCAATGGCTCCAGTTCCAGCAGCACGTCCCCCTTGCTGACCTGATCACCGACGTTGAGCTCGATGCGGCGCGCAAACCCGGCGACCGGAGCTGACAGCACGTAACGGTCGATGACCCGGGTGCGGCCCTCCTCTTCCACGGTCACGACCAGGGGCCCCCGGCTGACGGTCGCAAGATCCACCGGCACCGGCCGCGGCATGAATCCGAATACCAGCGCCGCGATCACGGCGAAGGCGAAGAGCACGAGAGCGACGGTCCTTCCGGTGTGCATAGTCGAATCCTATTCCCGGGTCTTCAAAACAGCCACCATGTCCAGATGGTCGACCCGCCGCCGCACGATCAGGCCCGACACCGCGGCCGCCGCGACAACGACCGCGGCTGCCAGTGCATAGGTGTCCCGTTCCAGCACCAGCGGGATGCGGAACATCTCATGGGGCAGGGTGGCGACCATCCAGGCGGAGAGCAGGTAACCGAGCACGAATCCGGGCGGGATAGCGAGCAGGGTCAGCAGACCGAGCTCGCCGAGCAGGATGTAGGAGACCTCCGCGCGGGTGAATCCCAGCACCCGCAGGCTGGCGAGTTCGCGACCGCGCTCGGCCAGGGCGATGCGGGCGCTGTTGTAGACGATCCCGAATACGATGGCGGCCGAGAGGATGCTGATAAAGCCCATATAGGTCAGCAGGAACTCGGCGATGGAGTCGTAGAAATTCTGGAGCCGGGCGTCGCTGGCCTCGGTGGCCGCGACCCGGGGCGTGTCTTTGAGCCGCTCGTAGATATCATCCCGGCGCAGGGCGTCGATCGCCATGTAGGCGCCGGAGATCGCATAGCCTTCGTCCATGAGCCGGTTCAACCCGTCCAGGCTGATGTAGGCGCCGATGCCGATGTATTGGGTGACCACGCCCGCCACCTGCACCTGCCGGCGCGGTCGGCGGCCCTCCAGGATCTCCGCCTCCACGTAGTCTCCGGGGACGACGCCGAGGATCTCGGCCAGCTGATCGGTCAGCAGGAAACCGTCTTCCGGCAACCGCAGCGGCTGCAGCGCCTGATCCAGGGAACGGTGCAGGACAGCCTCGGGGCGGTAGCCCAGGATGCTGGTGCGGTAGGTCCGGGGGCCGGCTCGAAGCCTCACCGGCACGGAACGGAACGGTTCCACATAGTGGACGCCATCCAGGGAGCGCAGCTCGTGTATGGCCCTGAGGGAGGTGGGATCGTAAAACGTCACCGCCAGATCCTCGCGCTGGGCCAGCCCGAACTCGATCTCGACCATCTCGTCCATGGCGTCGGTAAAGAACGTGCCCAGCATCATCACTCCGCAGGCCATGGCGATGCCGGCCGCGGTCAGGGTCGACTTCAGCGGTCTGCGGCTGATGTGGCGAAGGATCATGCGGCTGGGCTGGTCCAGCCGTCCCCGCAGACCGATACGTTCGAGCCAGGATGGACGGTAGGTCTCCGGCGGCGCCGGCCGCATCGCCTCGGCGGGTGGCAAGCGGGCCGCCTCGCGGACGGCGCCGAGCGTCCCGGCGACCGCCGCTACACCGGTCACGAGGATCGCGACCAGCACCGTCCCGCCGTTGACCTGGTAGCGCAGGAACGGGAAGCGGTAATAATCCATGTAGATTTCACTGAGCCCGCCACCCAGCCAGGCGCCGAGCCCCGTGCCGGCCATCACCCCCAGGGCCACGATCACCAGCACCATCTGCACGTAGTGCCAGGCGATTGGCACGTTGCCGTATCCGAACGCCTTGAGGATCGCGATCTGTTCCCGCTGGGTGTTGATCAAGCGGCCGATCACCACGTTGAGCAGGAAAGCCGTGACGGCGAGGAAGATGGCGGAGAACAGACCGGCAGTCTGTCGGAGCTGGCGGAACTCCTCATTGAGGAACTTGTGGGAGACCTGATCCTCCCGCCCATACGCGCCCAGGCCTCCGTATGTCTCCAGCAGCAGATCCAGCCGTTCGATCACCGAGTCGACGTTCGCGTCCGGCGTCAGGCCGAGCAGGATGTCGTTGAAACCCTCCTCCATCTCGTAGGCGGCAGCCAGCGGTTTGCGCGCCATCCACAGCACGCCATAACGTTTGAAATCCGGCAGGATCCGGCCCGGCGCGATCTGGTAGATGAACTCCGGTGAGAGGGCGACGCCGACCAGGGACACCGTCCTGTAACGACCCTTGATCAACACCGACAGCCGTTGTCCGGGCCTAAGCCCGTGAGCATCGGCAAACGCTTCGCTGATCAGCACCTCGTCGTCCCGGCCGGGCTCCGGCAGGCGGCCGCGGCGCAGATGGATGCCGTTGAGCAGCGGTTCGCCATGGTCCGGTATGGACACGATCCGTCCGGTGACCGGATCTGAGAAACCCGGCACGTCTATGAGGGCCGCGGCCACGACGCGAGTCTGTACCCGGTCCACGCCGGGGATCTCTCCGACGCGCCAGCGCAGGCTCTCGGGCGCCCGGGTCAGGCCCGCGAAGACGTCCGCGAAGCGCTCACGTTCGTAGTATTGCTGCCGCGTATCGCTCAGCGCTTCGTATACGTTGACCGACATGATGTAGGTGGAGGTGCCGGCGGCGATGACCATGGCGATGGCGAGCGCCTGGCCCGCCATCCCCACAAGGTCTCTGAGCAATTTCTTCCGCAGAGCCTGCATGCCCGGTCACCATTCGATCTCGCGCGCAGACTTGCGTTCGGAATTGCGCGAGGTCTCCACGATATGGCCGTCAGCAAGATGGATAACGCGATCAGTCATCCCGGAGATGGCGGCGTTGTGGGTGATCAGCGCCGTCGTCGTGCCCAGTTCCCGATTGACCCGCTCCAGCGCCTCCAGCACGACCACGCCGGTGGCAGAATCCAGCGCACCGGTCGGCTCGTCGCAGAGGAGCACCGCCGGATTCTTGGCGATCGCCCTGGCGATCGCCACCCGCTGCTGCTCACCGCCGGACAGCTGGGCCGGAAAGTGGTCCTGACGGGCAGCGAGACCCACCACCGCAAGCGCCTCTTCCGGTGACATCGGGTCTGCGGCGATTTCGGTGACCACCGCGACGTTCTCGCGCGCGGTAAGACTGGGTATCAGATTGTAGAACTGGAAAACGAAACCGACGTTTTCCCGACGATAGCGGGTCAGCGCTTTCTCGTCCGCGGCGGTGAGATCCGTCTGCCGGTACCAGACCCGGCCAGCGGTCGGCGTATCCAGCCCGCCGATAATATTCAGCAGCGTCGACTTGCCGCTCCCGGAGGGTCCCAGCAGTGCGGTCATCTCGCCCTCGTAGAGTTCGAGATCGACACCACGCAGGGCATGGACCTGAACCTCTCCCATCAGATAGATCTTGGTCAGGCCCTCGACCCGAAATACGGCCTCGAGACCGCGATCGGCCGCGGCGCCGCCATCCGGTCCCATTGTCGATGCCGATTCCATGCCAGTGCACCGAGTGTAGGTCATACTGGCGCGGGGACGTGCACCGCGGGCAGCCTTCGGGCCGGGCCGGAGCGCCGCGCTGCCTGTCCGGGAGCGGAGCCTGGAGCAGATAGCTGGATGGAGTCTCGATGAGCGCGGAAAACCCCGATCAACCGACTGCGGACTGGATCCTGGACCCGGACCTCGTATTCCTCAACCACGGCTCTTTCGGCGCCTGCCCGCGACCGGTGCTGGAAGAACAGCACAGGTGGCGGATACGGATGGAGCGCCAGCCGGTGCGATTCTTCGTCCGCGATCTGGAGGGCCTGCTGGATTCAGCCCGCAGCGAACTGGCGGCTTTCCTCCATGCTCCTGCGGAGGACCTGGCCTGGGTGCCGAACGCGACCGGCGGCGTCAATGCCGTCCTCAGATCTCTGCGTCTTGCCCCGGGGGACGAACTGTTGACCACCGACCACGAATACAACGCCTGCCGCAATGCCCTGGAGTTTGTGGCCGACGCTGCCGGCGCCCGCGTCGTCGTGGTGCCCATACCGTTCCCGGTGGCCGGCCCGGATCACGTCCTGGATGCGATCCTCGCGCGAGCCGGCGATCGCACCCGCCTGGCGCTTATCGATCACGTCACCAGCCAGACCGGGCTGGTCCTGCCCGTCGAGCAGATCGTCCCGGCGCTTGCCAACCGCGGCATTGACACCCTGGTGGACGGGGCTCACGCGCCAGGCATGCTGGACCTGCGTCTGGATGAGATCGGCGCCGCCTATTACACCGGCAATTGCCACAAGTGGCTGTGCAGCCCGAAGGGCGCGGGCTTTCTGTACGTGCGTCCGGACCGGCAGCGGGATATCCGGCCGGTGGCGATCAGCCACGGCGCCAACTCGCCCAGGCAGGATCGGTCGCGCTTCCTGCAGGAGTTCGACTGGGTGGGCACGGATGATCCCTCACCCATGCTCTGCGTCCCCTCGGCCATCCGTTTCATGGGGAATCTGATGCCAGGAGGATGGCCGGCTCTTCGCGCGCACAACCGCGCCCTGACCCTGGAGGGCCGGCGGGTACTGGCCGAGGCGCTCGGGATTGCCCTGCCTTGTCCTGACGCCATGATCGGATCGCTGGCGACGCTGCCGCTGCCCGACGGCGGTCTCGAGCCACCGAAATCCGCCATGTACGCCGACCCGCTCCAGGACGACTTGTTGCGCCGCTGGCGGATCGAGGTGCCGGTGATCCCGTGGCCATGCATGCCACACCGCCTGATCCGCATCTCCGCTCAGGCCTATAACAGCCCGGGCCAGTACCGGCTGCTGGCCGAGGCCCTCGCGGCTCTGTTCGCCGGCTCCTGACACGCTGCAGTGCGGCGGAAGAGCAGTTGATCTGGGGCAAGGCCGGTCCCGGCAGCTTCTGCTAGCTTTGAATCAGGCAGGCGGACTCACGAGGTCCCTGTGAAGCTCCTGACGGCAGTCGATTTTTCTCCGCAGACCGGGAAGGTTCTGGACGCAGCCAGGGACCTGGCCACGGCGCTGGGGGCTGAACTCTGGCTGGTGCACGCCGCCGCCCCGGAACCGGTGGTCAGGGGCTATGGTGCGGGCGCCCGGCGAGACCGGCAGCAGACGGCCGAGGTGTATCGGCAGGAACACCGGTTGATCCAGGAGGCGGCCGCGGATGCGCGGGAAGCCGGCATCAAGGCGACCGGGCTGCTGGTGCAGGGGCCGCCGGCGAAAATGATTCTGAAGGAGGCGGCCGATCTGGACGCCGACATGATCGTCGTCGGCTCCCATGGCTTCGGCGCGGTCCTTGGTCTGTTGCTCGGCAGCGTCAGCAAGACGGTGCTCAGAAAGGCGAATTGTCCGGTGCTGGTGGTGCCGGCCGACCGGCAGGAACCCTGAATGGTCAGGATCCCGGCAGGAAGTCCGTTTTTGGCACGGTGCCGCAATCCGGACACCAGAATTCGGGATCCACATCCTCCCAGGCGGTCCGCGCAGGTATGCCGTGGGCCTCGTCGCCGAGGTCTTCATCGTAGACATAGGGACATTCGGGGCACTGATATCGGGCCATGATCGAACACCTCCTGCTCACAGGTTCCGGCCGCCCATGGCGGCGGCCCGATCCGAGTTTAGCGCCGGCGGGGCCCGGAAGTCCCGCCCCGGCATCCGCCCATGGCCGCCGCATCCCAGGCGCCTGAATCTCGGGGTACCAAGACGTGATCAACAGACGCCACGACCTGACCCGGCCCGCCGATCTTCATCACGAGCCGTTCTCCGGCCCCCTGCGGCGGCGCCGGCCGGATTACAAGGACCTGCTCCCGCCCTGCAACAACGCCTGCCCCGCCGGCGAGAACATCCAGAGCTGGCTCAAGGAGATCCACGATGGAAATCCCCGCGTCGCCTGGGAGATCCTGGTCGGCGACAACCCGATGCCCGCCGTCCACGGTCGGGTCTGCTATCACCCCTGCGAAGACCACTGTAACCGGACCGGCATGGATGCCGCGGTCAGCATCCACGCGGTGGAACGCTATCTGGGCGATCTGGCCATCAAGGAAGCCTGGCCGTTGCCGCCGCCGAGAGAAGCCACCGGCCGGCGGGTGCTGGTGATCGGCGCCGGCCCCAGCGGCCTGTCAGCCGCCTATCATCTGTGCCGGATGGGCCACGAGGTGGAGATCCGCGAGGCCGGTCCGGTACCGGGCGGCATGATGCACTTCGGGATCCCCGCCTACCGGCTCCCACGCGACGTACTCGATGCGGAAGTGAGACGGATCCAGGCGCTCGGCGTACGCATCATGCTCGGCCACAAGGTGGACGACGTATTGGCCGAACAGGAGAGCGGTCGCTTCGATGCCGTGTTCCTGGCGATCGGCGCACACGTGTCCAAACACGTGGACATCCCGGCCCGGGACGCAGGCAAGATCCTCGACGCGGTCGGCTTTTTGAAGAGCGTGGAACAGGGTGAGGCGCCCAAGCTGGGCCGTCGGGTCGCCATCTACGGCGGTGGCAATACGGCCATGGATGCGGCCCGGGTAGCCAAGCGCCTGGGCGCCTCCGAGGCCCTGATCATCTATCGGCGGGACCGGGAGCACATGCCCGCTCATCCCTTCGAGGCCGACGAGGCGATCGAGGAAGGCGTCAAGATCAACTGGTTGCGGACCATCCGGGAAATCGACCAGACGCGGATGACGGTGGAGGAGATGGAGATCGGGCCGGATGGACGGCCCCGGCCGACCGGGCGCCTCGAGACCCTGGAAGCCGATTCACTGATACTGGCCCTGGGACAGGATGTGGATACCAGCTTCCTGCGCCGCATCCCGGGGGTCGAGCTGAAACCGGACGGGACCGTCATCGTCGACGAGCGGTTGATGACGGGCTGTCGCGGATTGTTCGCGGGCGGTGACATGGTGCCGACCGAGCGGACCGTCACCAACGGGGTCGGCCACGGCAAGAAAGCAGCGAGGAATATCGATGCGTTTCTGCGCGGTGAGGCCCTCCCACCCAAGCCGGAGCGCCGGCTCGCCACCGCCGAGCTGCTGCGCCCATGGTTCGCCACGGATGCGCGCATGCCCACCCAGGAGCAGATCGAACGGGAGCGGCGTCAGTCCAGCTTTGACGAAGTGATCCTCGGCCTGAGCGCCCATGAGGCCGACTACGAGGCCGGGCGCTGTCTGTCCTGCGGTAATTGTTTCGAATGCGACGGCTGCTTTGGCGCGTGTCCCGAAGACGCCATCATCAAGCTGGGGCCGGGCCGGCGTTATCGCTTCGACTTCGAACGCTGCACCGGCTGTGCCGTGTGCTTCGAACAGTGCCCCTGCCACGCGATCCGGATGATCCCGGAACCGGCGGAAGCGGCCATCGGATCCGGAGAGGGCGACAAGTCATGAGTACTCCGAAAGCCGCACCCAGGCGAGTCATCATCGACGGCAACGAGGCCGCTGCCCACGTGGCCTACCGCAGCAACGAGATCTGCGCGATCTACCCGATCACACCTTCGTCGCCGATGGGGGAACTGGCCGACCAATGGGCCAACGAGGGACGGACGAACATCTGGGGGCAGACTCCGGTGATCACCCAGATGCAGAGCGAAGGAGGTGTCGCCGGAGCACTCCACGGCTCCCTGCAGACCGGTGGTCTGACGACCACATTCACCGCGTCCCAGGGGCTGTTACTGATGATCCCGAACATGTACAAGATCGCCGGCGAATTGAGCCCGGTGGTCTTGCATGTCGCGGCCCGCTCGCTGGCTGCCCAGGGGCTATCCATCTTCGGCGATCATCAGGACGTGATGGCGGTCCGCGGTACCGGCTTCGCCCTGCTTTGCTCCGCCTCGCCCCAGGAAGCCCACGACCTGGCGCTGGTAGCCCAGGCGGCGACACTGGACAGCCGGGTGCCGTTCGTCCACTTCTTCGACGGCTTCCGCACCTCCCACGAACTCAACCAGGTCCTGCTGCTGGAGGACGAAGACCTGCGCGCTTTGCTCCCTGAGCCGCTGGTGTTCGCCCATCGCCGGCGCGGGCTGAGCCCGGAACGCCCATTCATTCGCGGCACCAGCCAGAACCCGGACGTCTACTTTCAGGCCAGGGAAACCGTCAATCCCTTTTACGTGGACGTGCCCGGCAAAGTCCAGGCCGCCATGGATCGACTGGCCGGGCGCTGCGGCCGGCAATATCGATTGTTCGACTACCACGGCGCCGCGGATGCGGAACGAGTCATCGTGCTGATGGGGTCCGGCAGCGAGACCACCCGTGAGGCGGTGGATTATCTGTGCGCCCAGGGGGAGCGCGTCGGCATGATCCAGGTACGCCTGTACCGCCCGTTCGCAACCGAGGCCTTCCTGGAGTCGTTGCCGGACACCGCGCGGAGGATAGCGGTGCTGGACCGCTGCAAGGAACCCGGTTCGCTGGGGGAGCCGCTGTTCATGGATGTCAGCGCATGTCTCGCCGGCCGACGCGAAGGCCTGCGTCTGATCGGCGGACGCTATGGTCTGTCCTCGAAGGAATTCACACCCGCCATGGTGAAGGCCGTCTTCGATCATCTGGCGGGAGACGAGCTCAAACATCCTTTTACGGTCGGCATCCACGATGACGTCTCCGGCACGAGTCTGGATGTGGATCCGGAGTTCATCCTCGAACCGGCGGACACCTACCGGGCCGTGTTCTATGGCCTGGGCGCTGACGGTACGGTGGGCGCCAACAAGAACAGCATCAAGATCATCGGTTCCGATCCGGCTCGATTTGCCCAGGGCTATTTTGTCTACGACTCGAAGAAGTCCGGATCGCAGACGGTCTCCCATCTGCGTTTCGGGCCGAACCCTATCCGCTCGGCCTATCTCGTGCAGAGCGCCAATTTCGTCGCCTGCCATCAATTCGACTTCATCAACCGGACTGATGTGCTGAAGCTCGCGGCGCCGGGGGCGACCTTCCTGCTCAACAGTCCCTACGATGCCGATGAAGTATGGTCCCGGCTCCCCGGCGAGGTGCGCAGGCAGATCCGGGACAGGGACCTGGATCTTCACGTCATCGATGCCTACGGCGTGGCCGCCGCGGCCGGTCTCGGACGGCGCATCAACACGGTTATGCAGGTGGGCTTCTTCGCCCTGTCCGGCGTGGTGCCCATCGATGACGCCATGGCCCGGATCAAGGCCGCCATCGAAAAGAGTTATCAGCGCAAGGGCGCGGAGATCGTGCGCCAGAATTTTGCTGCGGTGGATGCCGCACGGGCTGCGTTGAAGCGGGTCACGGTACCCGCCGGCGACGATGACGGACCGCCGATGGAAGCACCCGTGGCGGCGGGCGCCCCGGACTTCGTCAGGCGTGTCACCGCCAGGATGATCGCCGGGCGCGGGGATGAGCTGCCGGTGAGCGCGCTGCCGGTCGACGGCACCTGGCCCAGCGGCACCTCCGCCTGGGAGCGCCGGGATCTGAGCGCACAAGTGCCGGTATGGGAGCCGGAGATCTGCATCCAGTGTGGCAACTGCAGCCTGGTCTGTCCCCATGGTGTCATCCGGGCCCGGTTCTACCACGAATCCGAACTCGAACGGGCACCGGCGGGATTCCGCTCGGCTGTCCTCCGGGGACGAGGCTATCCAGAGATCCGTTACACCCTGCAGATCCATCCGGACCACTGCACCGGCTGCACGCTTTGTGTCGACGCCTGCCCTGCACGCAGCACCGAGCAATCGGGCAAGCGCGCCATCAATATGGCGGACAAATCACCGCTGCTGGACGACGAGCGGGAGAACCTGGCCTTCTTCCAGTCCCTGCCGGAGGCAGACCGTGGCCGGGTGGATTTCAGCACCGTCCGCGGCGTCCAGCATCTCGCGCCCCTGTTCCAGTTCTCCGGTGCCTGCTCTGGCTGCGGCGAGACGCCCTATCTGAAACTGGTCTCGCAATTGTTCGGCGACCGTACCGTGATCGCCAATGCCACCGGCTGCTCGTCGATCTACGGCGGAAATCTGCCGACCACGCCCTGGTCAGCCAATGACGAAGGACGCGGTCCGGCCTGGTCCAACTCCCTGTTCGAGGACAACGCAGAATTCGGCTTCGGTTTCCGGCTCAGCGCCGACACCCATCGCCAACAGGCGGAGGATCTGCTGCGGACGCTGCGCCCTGAGCTGGGCGACGACCTGGTCGACGACCTCATCAACGCCGCGCAGGCCGAGGAATCGGAGGTACGGGTCCAGCGCCTGCGGGTGGAGGAACTCCGCCGCCGCCTGGAGGATCTGGATAAACCCGAGGCGCGCCGGCTGGAATCGGTCGCCGACCACCTTGTCCGGCGCAGCGTCTGGATCGTCGGCGGCGACGGCTGGGCCTACGACATCGGCTACGGCGGCCTCGACCACGTGCTGTCGCTGGGCCGGGACGTGAATATCCTGGTGCTGGATACCGAGGTGTACTCGAACACTGGCGGTCAGGTGTCGAAAGCGACCCCGCTGGCGGCCGTGGCCAAATTCGCGGCCGGTGGCAAGGCGACGCCGAAGAAAGACCTTGCCCTGCAGGCCATCGCCTACGGCAATGTCTATGTGGCGCGGGTGGCGATGGGGGCGAACCCGCAACAGACGCTGCTGGCGTTCCGCGAGGCCGAGCGTTTCTCCGGGCCCTCGCTGATCCTCGCCTACAGCCACTGCATCGCTCACGGCATCGACATGCGATTCGGCATGCGTCAGCAGAAGATGGCAGTCACCAGCGGACACTGGCCGCTGATGCGCTACAACCCGGTGCTGGCAGAGGAAGGCGGCAACCCGTTCATGCTCGACTCCCAGCGTCCGAGCATCCGCCTGAAGGACTACACGGAGCGCGAGATCCGCTACCGGCTGCTGGCCGCGAGCAACCCTTCAGCGGCAGAGTCGCTGATGCGTGCCGCCCAGATCGACATCGACGTGCGCTGGGGCCTCTACGAGGAGATGGCGACCCGCGGCGACGCCAGTTTCCACTTCGCCTCCGCCGCGAGTCGGCACGGAGAACACCCGAACCAAGGTGGCCCCCATGGACCTGAGAACTGATTACCTGGGACTATCGCTCGATCACCCGGTCATCGCGTCGGCTTCGCCGATGACCGACAAGGAAGAGAATATCCGGCGGATGGAAGACGCCGGCGCGGCGGCAGTGGTGATGCACTCGCTGTTCGAGGAGCAGATCAACCAGGAGGCGGCGGCCGTGGACCGCCTGCTCGCCAGCGGCGAGGAGAGCTTCGGCGAAGCCTTGTCCTATTTCCCGCCGCTGGATCATTACCGTGCTACCGAGGAACGGTATCTGGAGATCCTTTCGACTGCCAGCGCGGCGGTGGACATACCGGTGATCGCCAGCTTGAACGGTGTGTCGCCGGCCGGCTGGACAGGTCACGCCACGGCCATGGAGCAGGCCGGCGCCAGTGCGATCGAGCTGAATATCTACTACATCGCCGCGGACCCGGGCGAGAGCGGCAGGGAAGTCGAAGACCGCTACCTGGAGATCATCCGCGCCGTCAAAGGTGCGGTGTCGATCCCGGTGGCAGTGAAGACCGGGCCGTTCTTCAGCGCGTTCAGTCACATGGCCCTGCAGATGGTCGCCGCCGGCGCGGACGGGCTGGTGCTCTTCAATCGCTTCTACCAGCCGAATTTCGATCTCGAGCAGATGGCGGTCTCCCGCACGCTGGAGCTCAGCGGTGCGGAAGAGATCAGGGCCGGGCTGCTCTGGATCGCAGTCCTGTATCAGAAGCTCGGCGCGTCGATCGCCGCCTCGACGGGCGTCCAGGGACCTGCAGAGGTGGTCAAGTATCTGATGGCCGGCGCCGATGTGGTGATGACCACATCGAGCCTGCTGCGGCACGGGATCGGATACCTGAGCACCCTGCGGGACGGTCTCGGCGAGTGGATGGAGCGCCACGGCTATGAGAGCCTGGAGCCTCTCCGCGGCAGCATGAGTCTGTCGCGGGTAGCGGATCCGTCGGCCTTCGAGCGTGCCAACTACATCCGCATGCTGGAGGAGTTCGAGCCGGCCTGACCGCCGCCTCAGCGCTTCAGCGGACCGATCCGCTGGCGGCGTTTCTGCACCTTCCGTCCGCGACGCGTCAGGATGCCGCTCAGCCAGTCTGAGAGCGCGGGGAACAGGTTCACCAGGCGCGCCTGGAGACCGCGGTTCCATGGCAGGATGACTTCGCGCGGCCGCCGCACCAGCACCCGATCGAACACCGCCCGCTCGATGTCGTGGACGGTCAGGGTCCGCCGCCCCGAAAATGTCAACGCCGCCTCCTCATAGGCTTCCTGCTGCAGCAACATCGGTGTCTCGATGGCATCCGGGCAGATCACGGTGACGTGGACGCCGCGGGGCGCGAGTTCCTGCGCCAGCACCAGTGAATAGGCCCTGACCGCGAATTTCGAAGCGCTGTAGAGCCCGATCCCCGCGATCGGCGCGATCCCGGCCAGCGATGCAAAATTCACGATCTGGCCCCCGCCCTGCGCCAGCATCTGTCTGGCGGCGACGCGCGAGCCGAACGCGACGCCTTTGAAATTGACATCGATATGCTGATCGATGTCCTTGACCCGAACCTCGGCCAGCCACCCAGGATGGATCAGACCGGCGACATTGAACAGGACATCGAGCCTTTGCCATGCCGCCAGCAGCTCGCGCAGCACCGCATCCCAGTTCTCGGCATCGCTGACGTCGAGACGGCGGATCAGGGTCCGTTCCCCGGGCCAGTCTCTTGCTCTGGCCGCGCGCCGGAGCCCCTCCAGATTGATGTCCGTGGCCAGGACCCGGCCGCCGCGGCGGAGGAGACAATCGGCCAGATGCAGTCCGACGCCGCTGGCCGCGCCGGTGATCCAGAAAACCTTGTCCTGTATGCGGATGTCCATAGGGTCCGGCGCCGATGGTACGGACCGGGGGGACGTGTGGATAGTCCCTGCCCGTTTGACGAAGATCATTGCCTTGAGTCGCCGGAGCGATTATAAATAGCGTTAGAAATGAGAATTATTCTCATAAACTCACGAGAAGGCCGGACCCGATGACCAGTCTCGACCAGTTACAGGAAGGCGCGACCGCCACGCTGGTATCCGTTGACGGACAGCCGACTCTTCGGCGGCGCCTGATGGAGATGGGTCTGCTGCCCGGCACTCCGCTGCAGCTGATCCGGCGGCTGGACCTCGGCGGCGTGCTGGAACTCGAGGTGCGCCGCTCGCGGCTTTCGATCCGTCACGGCGAGGCCACGCATCTGCACGTTGTCAGGACCTGAGACCAAAGGTGCAGACCGCCACGGCATCCTCGACGCCGACGATCGTCATCGCCGGCAACCCCAACACGGGTAAATCCACGGTCTTCAACCAGCTGACCGGCGGCCGCGCCAAGATTGGCAATTATCCCGGCATTACGGTCGAGCGGAGCACGGGACAGACCATGCTGCCGGGGGGCCGCCTCGCGACGGTCGATGACTCTCCCGGGACCTACAGCCTGGCCTCCCGCAGCAGCGAGGAACTGCTGGCGGTGGAATCCATTGCCGGCATCGATCCGCTGCCGCGGCCGGACCTGGTCGTGGTTACCGTGGATGCGTCGCAGCTGAGCCGCAATCTCTATCTGGTGCTGCAGATCATCGAGTTGCGGGTCCCGGTGATCGTCGCCCTGAACATGACCGACACCCTGGAGGAGAGCGGTCAGAGGATAGACGTCAGCACCCTGGAACGGGAGCTGGGCGTACCGGTCGTACCGATGATGGCCCGGCGCGGCACCGGGCTGGGTGATCTGGTCCACACCATCGACCGGGTGCTGCAGGAACCGTCCCAGGCGCTCCCGGGCTGGCGGTGGACCCCGCAGCCGGGTCCGCTGACCGAAGATATCGCCGCTATCGCTGACACCGTGCCGGAATCATGGCATCACGGCAGCGATGACCGCCGGCGCGCCCTGGCTCTGTGGGCCTTGCTCTCCATCGATGCGGAACATCATTTCGCAGGCGTACCCGGATCCCTGCGCCAGCGGACCGCCGAACGGCGGCAGGCGGCCGAATCGGCGGGCCGGGATCTGGACCGGGAGATCATCGAGGGCCGTTACGGCTGGATCGACAGCTGTGTGTCCAGATGTCTGCGCGAGGACCCGCGCAGGATCTCGATAACCGATCGGGTGGACCGGGTGCTGCTGCACCCGGCCCTGGGCCTGGTCCTTTTCCTCGCCATGATGACGCTCGTATTCCAGGCGCTTTTCACGGGCGCCGACCCGTTGATCGGCCTGATCGAGGAAGGCGTCGCCCGCGTCGGGCACGCCGCCGGCACGGTATTGGGACCCGGGCTGCTGGGCGAATTCGTGGTCAACGGCGTCATCGAGGGCGTCGGCGCGTTCGTCGTGTTCCTGCCCCAGATCCTGATGCTGTTCCTGTTCATCGGCCTGATGGAGGACAGCGGATACATGGCCAGGGTGGCGGTGCTGATGGATCGGGTCATGAGGAGCATGGGCCTCCACGGGCGCGCGTTCGTACCCATGTTGTCGGGTTACGCCTGCGCCGTTCCGGCGATCCTCGCCACACGGACGATGGAGCGTCGGCGTGACCGTCTGCTTACCATGATGGCGCTGCCGCTGATGACATGTTCGGCGCGGCTGCCGGTGTACGGGCTGTTGATCGCGGCCATGGTGCCGCCGTGGCAGGATGGCGGATTCTCACAAGGTCTGCTGATGGCGTTCATGTATCTGTTCGGCACGGCCATGGCCCTGATCGTGGCCTGGGTCATGAGCAAGACCATGCTGCGGGGCAGCTATATCCCTCTGGTAATCGAGATGCCGCCCTACCGGTTGCCCCACTGGCCGTCAGTATGGCGGATGGTGATGCGGCGGGTCAGCGATTTCATGAAGACCGCCGGCACCATCATCCTGATCGGCTCGATCATCATCTGGGCGCTGCTCAGCTTCCCGCGCGATTCCCGGCTCGAGGCATCATTCGAACAGCAGGCCCAGGCGATCGAGCAGCAGATAGAGACCGCATCGGGCGACGAGGCCCGGTCCGAACTGGAGGATCAGCTGGGACAGGTGGAGCGGGAGCGGGCCAGTGCCATGACCCGCCACAGCTACGCCGGCCGCCTTGGCCACGCCATAGAACCCCTGATCCAACCCCTGGGTTTCGACTGGAAGATCGGGGTCGGAATCATCAGCGCATTCGCCGCGCGCGAGGTGTTTGTCAGCACCATGGGCGTCGTATTCGGCGTCGGTGAAGACGTGGACGAAGCGTCCGAGGACCTGCGTTCGAAGATGTGGTCGGATCGGTGGCCGGACGGACGGCGGGTGTTTACGCCGCTTGTGTGCCTGTCCCTGATGGTGTTCTTCGCCCTCGCCTGCCAGTGCATGAGCACCCTCGCGGTGGTCAGGCGCGAGACCGGCGGATGGGCCTGGCCCGCCTTTATGTTCGCTTACATGACGGTGCTGGCCTGGGCCGCCAGTTTCGCGGTCTTCCAGACCGGACGGCTGCTCGGCTTCGCCTGATCCCCGGATTCAGCCGGCGAGACCGTACCGGGCAACGAGTTCGGCGCGCCGCGACGGATCGAGATTGATGCGGCTGTCGTCTCCCTCTGCATGGGCGATCACCCGCGGATCCATCACGCGGAACCACACCGGCGGCAAGAACGCCAGCAGGAACATGCCGAAGTAGCCGGACGGCAGCTGCGGCGCCTCGTCAAAATGGCGCAGCGCCTGATAGCGGCGTGCCGCATGGGCGTGGTGATCCGAGTGCCGCTGCAGCTGATAGAGCAGGATGTTCGACAGGACGTGATTGCTGTTCCAGGAGTGTCTCGGTTTTGGCCTCTCGTAACGGCCGTCGGCATCGCGCTGACGCAGCAGGCCGTAGTGCTCCACGTAATTGGCCGACGAAAGCAGCGAATAGGCCATGGCCGTCTGGATCAGCCACAAAGGCAGTATCCCGGGGCCCAGCCAGAACAGCAGGGCGCCCCAGAACCCCAGGGTCAGGACCGCCGTCTGAAGGATCTCGTTGCGGGCCGACCAGGGGCCTCGCTGCTCCCTTGCCAGCCGCGCCGCCTCGAGCCGCCAGGCGCGGCGGAAAGCGCCAGGGATCTCCCTTGCCATGAAGCGGTAGTAGTCCTCTCCCATCCTCGAGGAGGCGGAATCCTCCGGCGTCGCCACATCCCGGTGGTGGCCGTGATTGTGTTCGATACAGAAGTGGCCGTATGCGGCGGGCGCCAGAGCCAGCTGGGCGAGCCGCCGTTCGGTCCGGTCGCGTTTGTGACCCAGTTCGTGGCCGGCGTTGACGCCGGCACCGGCGGTCCAGCCGGCGGAGATGGCAAGACCCAGATAGCCGAGCCAGCTCAGATCCGCGTGGACGGCATACCAGGCACATCCGGCCAGCGTCAGGTACAACAGCGGGAGGGACAGATACACCACCCACCGGTAATACCGGTCAGCCTCCAGAGCGGGCACATCCTGCTCCGACGGATTGCTCTGGTCTTCGCCTGTCCAGGCATCCATCAGCGGAACAAGACCGTAGAGGATCAAGGTCGGGGTAAACAGCCAGAGATCGGATCCAAAGGCCTCCCGCAGACCGATCCCCACCAGCGGCAGCAGGGTCAAGGCGGTAGCCAGTAGCCAGCCAACCCGGCGCCGATCGATAAAAGCCGAAGTCTGTGCTTGAAGGGTGATCGTGCCCATGGTCAGGAATCTCCGCGTCGGGTTGCCGAAAAGGTCTCGATTTTCCGTCAGCTTAGGTGGCCGAGACCGGGATGACGATGTTCCATCCGGCAATCGATTTTGTTATTTTCGGCCAAGATGCCCTTGAAGCCGGAGACCAGCCGGCGCCGGATAACGCCATGACTCATCCGACATCCGCCGGGCTGTCTTGTCGGCAGCATCCCGCCATCGGCATCACCCTGCTGGCACAACTGGTGCGGGATATGGGCCGGGATCCGTTGCCCTTGCTGGCCGCCGAAGGCCTGCCGCCGCCGGAGACGCTGACACCCAATGCCACGGTACCGGCCAGCCGCGAGCTGGCATTCATACAGCGGGTGATCGGGCTGGATCTGGACCCCGGCCTGGGGCTGCAGGCCGGACAGCGCCACCACTTCGGGGTCTTCGGGATGTGGGGCCTCGCCATCGTCAGCAGCGGCACGCTCGGGGACGCGATCCGTCTGGGCCTCCGCTACATCGACCTGACCCACACATTCCTGGACTGGACCTTCGCCGTCGGGCCGGATGTACCACGGCTGCGGCTGAGGGAGCGCTGGGATCTGGGCACCGCCCGGCGTTTCGTGATCGAGAGAGATCTGGCCGCTGCCACCACCCTGCTGGTCGACCTGCTCGGCCACCGACGCGCCCTCGCCGGCATCAGTCTGCCCTTCCCTGCCCCGGATTACCGGGCCCGCTACCGGGACGTGTTCGGCGCTGAACCCGTGTTCGATGCCGCCGCCGCGGAGATCTCCGTCCACGCGGATCTTCTGAGCGCCAGGCCATTACAGGCGAATCCGATGGCTGCACGGCTGGCGGAGGATCATTGTCGCCGGCTGGTCTCGGGCATGAGCCGGGCGGGATCCACCGTCCGCGCGGTGCGCCGGGCATTGCTGGAGCGCCCGGGTGAATTCCCGTCTCAGGCCCGGATAGCACGCCGTATGAATCTGTCCGAACGCAGCCTCCGGCGCCGCCTGGCGGAGGAATCGACCTCTTATCGCCAGATCCTGGATCAGGTCCGGGAGACGCTCGCCCGTGCCTATCTCTCGGATACGAATCTGCGGGTGGAGGATATCGCCGAGCGGCTCGGCTACAGCGACGCGGCCAACTTCAGCCACGCTTTCCGGCGTTGGACCGGGACCGCGCCGGGCCGCTATCGGAGTCGACCCGACCTCAGCGCACGTAGACGGTCTTGATGTTGACGAACTCGCGGATGCCGAACACGCCCAGCTCGCGACCGTAGCCGGATTCCCGGACGCCGCCGAAGGGCAGTCTGGGGTCGGAACGGACAAAGTCGTTGACGAAACAGCAACCGGCCTGCAGCTCACGCTGGGCGATCTCGGTGCCGTGCTCGATATCGGAAGTGAATACCGCCGCTCCGAGACCGAAGGTGGTGTCGTTGGCGATCATGATGGCCTCGGCTTCATCGGCCGCGCGGATCAGGGTGGCTACCGGCCCGAACAGTTCCTCATGATAGGCCGGCATACCGGCGCTGACTTCGCTGAGCAGCGTCGGCGGATAGAAAGCGCCGGGCCGATCGGGTATCTCGCCGCCGAGCAGGCATCGGGCGCCAGCCTCGACACTGCGTTCTACCTGGTCGTGGAGCTCATCGCGCAGGTTCTGACGGGCCATGGGGCCGAGATCCATGTCTTCGTCCATTGGATCCCCGTAGCGCTTGGCCGACATCGCCGTCAGCAGGCGTTCCTGGAATTCGTCATGGACTTCGTCTACGACGATAAAACGCTTGGCGGCGATGCAGCTCTGCCCGGTATTCTGCAGCCGGCCAGTGACGCAGGCCGACACGGCCAGATCGAGATCGGCGTCAGCCAGGACCACGTAAGGATCGCTACCGCCGAGTTCCAGCACCGTCTTCTTCAGCACCTGCCCGGCCCGGGAGGCCACAGCCTGGCCGGCTGGCGTGCTCCCGGTCAGGGTGACCGCGGCGATCCGGCGATCTTCGATGACGGCCGCCACCTGGGCGCTGCCGATGACCAGGGTCCGGAACAGATGCTCCGGGAAGCCTGCCGCTCTGAAGATGGCCTCGATAGCGAGCGCGCAGCCGTAGACGTTGCTGGCATGCTTCAGCACGCCGGCGTTGCCGGCCATCAACGCCGGCGCGGCGAAACGGAAGACCTGCCAGAACGGGAAGTTCCAGGGCATCACCGCCAGCACGGGCCCGATCGGCTCGTAGGCCACGATGCTGCGGCTGGCCTCGGTCT
>CBDTYJ010000003.1:0-34205 GCA_965364575.1 uncultured Gammaproteobacteria bacterium | reverse complement strand
AGCAGCCAGCTGCGCAGCAACGCGCACTCCGGCAACGCGCCCGGTACATCACCGGCCTGCCAGTTTCGCGCATGCTGCTTGGGACGGACGTGGGTCGATTCCATGGCTTCCGGTCATCCCCGGCGGAGGCCGGCTGCCTCCGATCTTACGGGAAGCCGATTATAGATCGACGTTCCACGCCCGGGCGAACCGGGCCTCATACCTGGCCGTAGCGAGTGGCGTCCCCGATCCAGCGCTCCAGCAAGGCGCCGACGGCAGGATCGTGTCGGGCCAGCATCCCGTCGGCGGTGCGGCGGATGCGCGGCAGCAGGTGCTGGTCTCGCATGAGATCGGCGACCCGCATCTGCATCACCCCGGTCTGGCGCGTACCGAGCACTTCGCCGGGTCCCCGCAATCGCAGATCTTCTTCCGCGATCAGAAAGCCGTCGGTGGTCTCCCGCATGGTCCGCAGGCGGCGTTCCGCTCCCTGGCCCAGAGGCGGGTGATACATCAGTACGCAGCTGGCATCGTCACGCCCGCGTCCGACCCGCCCGCGTAACTGATGAAGCTGGGCCAGCCCCATGCGCTCCGCGTTCTCAATGATCATCAGGCTCGCATTCGGCACGTCCACACCTACCTCGATCACCGTCGTGGCGACCAGGAGATCGATCCCGCCTTCCTTGAAACGGCCCATCACCGCCTCCTTGTCGCGGGCCTTCATGCGTCCGTGCACCAGGCCCACGCTGAGTTCATCCAGGGCATCGCTCAGCACTCTGGCCGTCTCTTCCGCAGCCTGGTACTGCAGCAGCTCGGACTCCTCGATCAGCGGGCAAACCCAATAAGCCTGACGGCCATCGGCGCAAGCCTGGCGCACCCTCGCGATGACTTCCGCCCTGCGCCCGTCCGGTATGGCCACCGTCGTCACGCGACCGCGGCCGGGTGGCAACTCGTCTATCAGCGAGGTATCCAGATCGGCATAGGAAGTCATCGCCAGGGTGCGCGGGATCGGGGTCGCGGTCATCACCAGCTGATGGGGACGCAGCTCCCCGGCCTCGCCTTTTTCCGTCAATGCCAGGCGCTGATGGACACCGAAGCGATGTTGTTCGTCGATGATCACCAGCCCCAGACGATGGAATTCGACGCCGGCCTGAAACAGGGCATGGGTGCCGACCACCACGCCGGCGCGCCCTGATCCGATCGCCTCCAGTGCCGCACGCCGATCTGCTGCCCCCAGGCGGCCGGTCAGCGTGCTGACCTTTATCCCCATCGGCTCCAGCCAGCCGCTGAAATTACGGTGATGCTGTTCGGCCAGGAGCTCGGTCGGCGCCATGATGGCCGCCTGGGCTCCCGCCTCCACGGCCCTTACCGCGGCGGCGGCGGCCACTACCGTCTTGCCGGACCCCACGTCCCCCTGCACCAGACGCAGCATGGGACGCGCGGCGGCCATGTCGGCGAGGATCTCATCCAGCACCCGTTGTTGCGCGCCGGTAAGCTCGAACGGTAACTCACCCAGGAACCGGGACAACGCGCTGCCGCCGCCCGCCAGCTCCGGTGCCCGATGCTCACGGACTTGCCGCCGCAGCAGTCGCAGGCTGAGCTGATGGGCCAACAGCTCTTCGAAGGCCAGCCGCTGTTGGCACGGGTGCACGCCCTGCTCGAGCAGGGCCAGATCCGCATCCGGCGGCGGATGGTGAACGTAGCGCAGCGCGTCGGTTAAAGACGGCAGGCCCAGGTCGGATAGCGTCTCCTGCGGGATCAGGTCGGTGGGGGGGTGCGCGTCGAGGCGGGTCAGAGCCGCCTCCACGAGGCGGCGGACCCGCCCCTGCTGCAAGCCCTCGGTACCCGGATAGATCGGCGTCAGCGTCTCATCCAGGGGCAGAGTCTCGCCCTCGGCGAGACGCCGATATTCCGGGTGCACCATCTCCAGCCCGGATGGCCCCAGGCGCACCTCTCCAAAACAGCGCATGCGCGTGCCGCGGCGCAGGCCGGCCGCCTGGGCGCGGCTGAAATAAAAGAACCGCAGCAGGATGAAGCCGGTCCCGTCGGCCAGCTGACACAGCAGCATGCGGCGCTTTCGGAATACCACTTCGCTGAGTTCTATCTCACCTTCGACAGTCACCCGCATGCCCGGTCGCAAGGCGCCGATCTCTACCAGACGGGTGCGGTCTTCGTACCGCAGGGGCAACAGAAACAGAAGGTCCTGGACGGTCCTGACCGACAGCCGCGCCAGCTTTTCAGCCAGGGCCGGGCCGACCCCGCTCAGCGCAGTGACCGGTTCCGGCGCGACGTCCGCGGAGACAGACTGATCGGGGGAGGACAAGACTTGAGGTCAGGGTCTCAGGATGGCGTCGACCTCTACCTGAGCACCTTTCGGCAGGGCCGCGACCTGAACCGCGGCGCGCGCCGGATAAGGCTCGCTGAAGTATTCAGCCATGATCTCGTTGACGGCGGCGAAGTCGCCCAGATCGACCAGATAGACCGTAAGCTTCACCGCATCGTCGAGCCGCGCGTCGGCGGCTTCGGCGACGGCGGCCAGATTGTCGAACACTCGCCTGATCTGATCGCGGATGTCGCCGGTCACCAGGGCCATGGAGGCCGGGTCCAGCGGGATCTGCCCCGACAGGTACACGGTGCCGTCTGCCTCGATGGCCTGTGAATAGGTGCCGATGGCTCCGGGGGCTCGTTCGGTTGCGACGGGACGGCGTGGCATGGAAGCCTCCTTCAGAAACGGATCCGGATCAGGTGCTGGTGCGCTGGACCCGCATGACATCCGGCATGGAGTTGATGCTCCTCAGCACACGGTCCAGGTGTTTGATGTCCCGGACCTGCAGCTGGAAGGTGAGGGACGAGGTGTCGCCGTCGCGCTCCACGACCGAGACGTGCTCGATGTTGGTGTTGGTGGCCGAGATATTCGCCGCGACCGCGGCCAGCACGCCCAGACGGTTCCTGACTTCGGCGCGGATCTCCACCACGAAGGTGCGATCCAGGTTCTCTTCCCACTCGACGGGGATCCACTTGTCGGGCTGTTTACGGAACTCGGCCAGATTACCGCAGCCTTCACGGTGGATGACCAGACCGCGGCCAGCGCTCAGATAACCGAAGATAGTATCGCCCGGCAGCGGATGGCAGCAGCGTCCATAGCTCACCACCATGCCCTCGGTGCCGGCGATGGTCAGCGGTGTGGCATCGCCGGCAGCATGGTCCGGCGCATCGCCGGGGACCAGTCGTCTTGCCACCAGCGTGGCCATCCGTTCGCCCAGCCCGATCTGCTCGAACAGGGCCTCCCGGTCCTTGAGGCCGAGCTGTTCCAGCGCCGCCGCCAGGGTCTTGCGCGGTATCTTGCGCACGCTCAGAGAGTACTCTCGCAGCGCGTTATCCAGCAGCCTGCGACCCAGGTCCTGGGCTTCGCCCCGACGCAGGTTTTTAAGATAGTTGCGGATCGCCGCCCGCGCCTTCGCGGTGACCACAAAATTGACCCAGGCCGGATTCGGGTTCGCGTTCTTCGAGGTGATGATCTGTACGGTCTGCCCGTTCTTGAGCGGCGTTCGCAGCGGCACCGGCCGCCGGTCGACCCGGGCGGCGACACAGCGATTGCCGATCGCAGTGTGGACTGAATAGGCGAAGTCGACGCAGGTCGCGCCACGCGGAAGCCGCAGGATGTCGCCCTTGGGCGTAAACACATAGACCTTGTCCGGGAACAGGTCGATCTTCACGCTCTCCAGGAATTCCTCGGAGCTGCCGCCCTCCTGCATCTCCACCAGCTGTTGCAGCCACTCCCGGGCACGCGCCTGGGGTGCCGAACCGAGGCGGTCGCCGGATTTGTAGAGCCAGTGGGCGGCGATGCCGGACTCGGCGATGCGGTCCATGTCTTCGGTGCGGATTTGCACCTCCACCGGCACGCCGCCGGGGCCGAACAGGGTCGTATGCAGCGACTGGTAGCCGTTGACCCGGGGGATCGCGATGTAGTCCTTGAAGCGGCCTGGCATGGGCTTGAAACATTTGTGCACCAGGCCCAGAGCACGATAACAGTTGTCCACGGTATCGACGACGATGCGGATGCCGTAGACGTCGGCGATCTCGGTCAGGGAGCGGTGCTTGTCCCGCATCTTGCGGTAGATGCTGTAGAGGTGCTTTTCCCTGGCCCGGACCTGGTTGCGGATCTGCACCCGCTTCAACGACTCTTCGAACCGCTTGGTAATCTTCCCCAGGACCTGGCGCTGGGCCCGGCCGCGCCGCAAGGATCTTTCGAGCACCCTGTAGCGATAGGGGTAGAGGGCGCGGAACCCCAGGTCTTCCAGCTCGAGCTTGATGCTGTTGATGCCCAGACGGATGGCGATGGGCGCGTAGATGTCGAGGGTCTCGCGCGCGATCCGCCGGCGCTTCTCGACGGGCATCACCCACAGCGTGCGCATGTTGTGGGTGCGGTCGGCGAGCTTGACCAGGATCACGCGGATGTCACCGACCATGGCCAGCAGCATCTTGCGGAAGCTCTCGGCCTGCGCCTCGGCGCGGCTGCGGAATTCGATCTGATCAAGTTTGCTGACGGCGTCGACCAGTTCCGCGACTTCGTCACCGAAGCGCTCGGCGAGCTGGTCTTTGCTGGCGCCGGTGTCCTCGATGACATCGTGCAGCAGGGACGCCATCAGGGTCTGAGCGTCGAGCCGCAGATCCGCGAGGATCCCGGCCACGGCCACCGGGTGGGAGATGTAAGGCTCGCCGGTCTTGCGGCTCTGGCCGCGATGAGCCTCCTCGGCGAAATGATAGGCATCGAGGACCAGGGCCACCTGCTCCGGCGTCAGGTAGGCCTCGATCTTCTTCAGCAGCTGATCCAGCCCTATGGCCCGCTTCCTGTTCGGCAATCTGGCCAGGATGGAAGCGGCGTAGTCCATATCAGGCTAGTGCGCAGGCGTCGGGTCAGTCCCCCAAGGGTGGGATCGGCCGAGGACTCATTTCCTCCTCGGCAGCCATCGCGTCTTCCAGCGAGGGCTCTACCACTCGATCCGGTTCCTTGAGGATTTCCGGCGTGACATTTCCGGCGGCGATTTCACGCAGCGCCATGACCGTGGGCTTGTCGTTTTCCCACTCCAGTTCCGTGGGGGCACCGTTGGAGAGCTGGCGGGCGCGCTTGGAGGCGACCAGCACCAGTTCGAACAGGTTATCCACATTCTGCATGCAATCTTCTACGGTGATCCGTGCCATTGATTCGGTGTCTCTCGGTTTCGGGACGCCCGTTTTACGGGCGCAGTCTTCAAATTCTACGGAAAAGCAGGAGCTTGCGCCATAAGCCTGGTGATCCGACCGGCCTGCTCCGGGTCGCTGGTTCGACTCGATTCCGCCCGGCCTGCCAGGATGCCCACCAGCTCAGCCACCGCTGTATCGAAATCGTCATTGATGACAGCGTAATCGAATTCATCCCAATGGGACATATCCGCGTGAGCATCCCGTAGTCGCCGGCTGATGGTCGCATCGCTGTCCGTGCTGCGGCCGCGCAGCCGCCGCTCCAGCTCCGCCGCTGACGGCGGCAGGATGAAGATGCTCAGGCACTCGGGGATCGCTGCGCGGATCTGGCGGGCGCCCTGCCAGTCGATCTCCAGCAGTACGTCGTGTCCCCGGGCCATCAGTTTTTCGACCTGGGACCTGCTGGTCCCGTACGAGTTGTCGAACACGCGCGCGTACTCGAGGAACTCGCCCGCCGCCGCCATCTCCGTGAATTCGGGCTCGGTGACGAAGAAATAATCGTGGCCATCCTGCTCGCCGCGACGCGGCGGCCGCGTCGTGTACGAGGTCGAGAAGCGGGTATTGGGGTCGCTTTCCAGCAGCGCGCGGACCAGAGAGGTCTTGCCGGCGCCCGAGGGCGCGGAGACCACTATCAGCCGCCCGCGGTCCGATTTGCTGCCGGACCCCTCAGCCCTTGTGGAATTCATCCCCGGCCTCACTCCACATTCTGTATCTGCTCCCGCATCTGCTCGATCAGGACCTTGAGCTCCACGCCGATGCGGGTGGTATCCAGCGATTGTGACTTGGACGCCAGCGTATTGGCTTCACGGTTGAATTCCTGCATCAGAAAGTCCAGCCGACGGCCGACGGCCTCTTTGACACCGAGGATCCTGCGGACCTCCGCCACGTGGCTGTCAAGACGATCCAGCTCCTCATCCACGTCCATCTTCTGGGCCTGAAGCACCAGCTCCTGCTCCAGCCGGTTCTCGTCGGGCTCGAGTTCGAGTTTGTTGATGCGTTCCAGCAGACGCTGACGGAGCTGCTCCCGGATCTGGGGCAGGACGGCCCGCGCATCCCCGACCAGCGCCGATACGCTCTCGCACCGTTCGCTTAACATAATCTCGATTCGCTCACCTTCCCGACGGCGTGCCTCGCGCAGGTCCAGCAGAGCCCCGTCGAGCAGTTCGGCCGCGGCCGCCTGGGCAGGTTCGGTATCGCGCTGTCGTTCCTCCACCACCCCCGGCCAACGCAGCATGTCCAGAGGGCTGACCGGCGCGCAGCCGCCCACATGCTCCGCGACGGTCGTCATCGCCTGCTCGAGCTGTCTCAATACGGGCATACGCAATTGCAGGCCGCGGTCGTCTTCCTCGCTCCAGCGCAGGCGCAGCGAGCACTCGACCTTGCCTCTTTTCAGATGACGGGAGACCCGCTGGCGGAAGTCCGCCTCCAGATGACGCAGTTCCTCCGGCAGCCGCCAGCTGACCTCCAGATATCGGTGGTTGACGGAGCGGACCTCCCAGGCCAGGGATCCCCACTCCCAGCGCCCCTCGCGGCGCGCGAAACCCGTCATGCTGTGAATCATGTTGAACCTGACCTCGTGGGCTTGGTGGCGAGGGGCCGCGATGCGCGCCGCTCCACCTCAGCTTATACTCTGCCCCCGCAGCGGCAAGACCGCGAAGTCTAGCAAAAGCCAAAGGACCCCGATTGCGTTACGAAACAGCCGAATTGAGCCTGATCGGGGATCGGGATCAGAATCAGGACCGGGTGCTGGTGGCCGAGAATGAGACCGGCTGCATTCTTGCCGTGCTCGATGGCATGGGGGGACATGCCGAAGGCGAGCGTGCCGCGGAGGTCGCCGTCAAGTCCATCGAGGAACATTTCGCGGATTCGCCGAATTCGATCAAGGATCCCACCGGCTTCCTCAACGGAGTTATCCAGGCCGCTCATGACGCGGTGGTTGCTATCGGCAGCGGCTTGTCCGTGGAACACAAGCCACGGGCTACCTGCGCCGTGTGCCTGGTGCATCAGGGCCGGGCATGGTGGGCCCACGTGGGTGACGCGCGCATCTATCTGCTCAGGAACGGTTCGGTAGTGGAACGCACCCGCGACCACAGCCACGTGGAGGTGCTTCTGCAGGAGGGATTGATCCTGCCGGAAGAGGTGACCGGGCACCCGATGCGGCATTACGTCGAAGCGTGCCTGGGCGGAGAATCGGCCTTGCCGGATCTGTCCCTGCCCAATTTTCGCGGCCTGCAGACCGGCGATATCCTGCTGGTCTGTTCCGACGGTCTGTGGTCCGGGCTGAGCGACGATTACATCGGGGCCTCGGTCGAGGCGTCGATGCCGGTGGCGGAGTGGCTGGGTCAGCTGGCGGAAAAAGCGGTCGCCGCCAACGGTCCCCATAGCGACAACACGACCGCTGCGGCCCTCCGGGTGTGCGCCAATTGACTCCCGCCGCGGCCGGGCCGGGAAGCGCATGAGCAACGACACCTCATTGCGGCCCAGCGGACGCCGCCCCGACCAGCTGCGGCAGGTAGGCTTCACGCGCCGCTATACCCGCCACGCCGAGGGATCCGTGTTGGTGGAGTTCGGCCATACCATCGTGCTGTGTACCGCCAGCGTGGACGAGCGCGTGCCCCAATTTCTGCGCGGCACCGGCCGCGGGTGGGTCACGGCGGAGTACGGCATGCTCCCCCGCGCGACACACACCCGTAGCGGCCGCGAGGCAGTGCGCGGAAAACAGGGTGGGCGGACCCAGGAGATCCAGCGGCTGATCGGCCGGTCCCTGCGCGCGGTGACTGATCTCAGCGCCCTCGGTGAGATGACGGTCACCCTGGATTGCGACGTGCTCCAGGCAGATGGCGGGACCCGCACGGCATCGATCACCGGCGCCTATGTGGCGCTGGTCGACGCGGTCCGGGCGATACGCAGTCGGGGCCGACTGCGTGCCGATCCGATCCACGGTCAGGTGGCGGCAGTATCGGTCGGCATCTACAAGGGAGAGCCGGTACTCGATCTGGATTACGCGGAGGATTCGGAAGCCGAGACCGATATGAATGTAGTCATGAACGAGGCGGGCGCCTTCATCGAGGTCCAGGGGACGGCCGAAGGGCACGCCTTCCGTCGTGAGGAATTGGACCAGATGCTGGGGCTGGCCTCCACCGGCACCCGGGAACTGATCGGCCTGCAACGAGAGGCGCTGGCCGACGACGCCGGATCATGAGCCGCGATCGCTGTTTTGTCCTGGCGTCCGCCAATGCCGGCAAGTTGAGGGAATTGAACGCGCTGCTCGAAGACAGCGGCATCCGTTTGCGGCCCCAGTCGGAGTTCGGTCTGCAAGAGGTGGAAGAGACCGGCCTTACTTTTGTCGAGAACGCTTTGCTCAAGGCACGCGCGGCGGCGGCCGCCAGCGGATTGCCTGCGATCGCGGACGATTCCGGCCTCGAGGTGGACGCGCTGGATGGGGAGCCAGGCATCCGTTCGGCGCGCTTCGCCGGCCGCCAGAGTGACGACCAGGCGAACAATGCGTTGTTACTCGAGCGACTGGCCGGATTGCCGGCCGCCGAGCGCTCGGCTCGATTCCGCTGTGTGATCGTCAGTCTCGCCCACCCCGCCGATCCGGCCCCCCTGATCTGCGAAGGGATCTGGGAGGGCGCCATCGCCGAGCGTCCGAGCGGCAGGCGGGGTTTCGGTTACGACCCCCTGTTCGTGCCGCGGGGGATGAGCGTGACCGCCGCGGAGCTGGATGCCGCAGAGAAGAACCGTCTCAGCCACCGAGGCCAGGCTCTGCGCAAGCTGATCGAAGGGCTGGCCGCCGCCGAGGCGTGAGCGACTACCCGGCGAGGCCGAGGAGACCCACAGTGCCCGTGCCCCTGTCTCTCTACGTCCATCTGCCGTGGTGCGTCAAGAAGTGCCCGTACTGCGACTTCAATTCCCATGCCCTGCGCGACCCATTGCCCGAGGCGGCCTATCTGGCGGCGCTGCTCGCAGATCTCGAGGAAGAACTCCGGCGCGTCCCGGGTCGGACCGTAGGTTCGATATTCTTCGGCGGCGGGACGCCGAGCCTCTTCGGTGCGGCGTCGATCGGGCGCCTGATCGACGCCGTGCGGCAACGGGGGCTTCTGGCCGTCGACGCCGAAGTCACGCTGGAGGCCAATCCCGGCGCGGTGGAGCGCGGCCGGTTCGCGGAATACGCCCACGCCGGGGTGAACCGGATCTCCCTGGGGGTGCAGAGTTTCCACGCCGGCCAGCTGCAGGCCCTCGGACGGATCCACTCGGTTCGCGAGACCGAGGCGGCGCTGGACGAATTGAGTGCGGCGGGCATACAGAACTTCAACCTGGATCTCATGTATGGCCTGCCCGGGCAAAGCGTCGAGGCTGCCCTGGACGACGTGGAGTTGGCCATCCGGGCGCAGCCGGCGCATATCTCTCACTATCAACTCACTATCGAGCCGAACACGCTGTTCCACAGCCGCCCGCCCAGGCTGCCGGAAGATGACACCATCGCCGATGCGGAGATCGCCTGTGGCGAACGCCTCGCCGAAGCCGGCTTCCGTCGCTACGAAGTCTCGGCCTATGCCCGCGATGATCGGGTCTGCCGTCACAACCTCAATTACTGGCAATTCGGCGATTATCTCGGGGTCGGGGCGGGAGCCCACGGCAAACTCAGCCAGGGTCAGCCGCTGAACGTCGGCCGTCGCTGGAAACTCCGTCATCCGGGCGCATACATGTCAGCGCCGGCGCCCGGGCTGGAGGGAGAGGTAAAAGTCGATGCCGGGCAGCGGGTATTCGAGTTCATGCTCAACGCATTGCGGCTGACCGACGGATTTCATGAGCGTGACTTTCAGACGCGTACGGGCATCCTCCCATCCGTGATCAGGCCTCGGCTGGCCGCTCTCGAACGGGAGGGCCTCATGGCCAGCGACAGCAATGGCCGCTGGTGGGCGTCCGGGCGCGGATTCCGCTTCCTCAACGACCTCCAGCAGCGCTTCCTGCCGACGCGACAGGCAGACGGTTCCGGCGGGAGGATTCACGGCTGAATATCGCCCGGCCGATCTAGACATCCCTGTCCAGAGTCTCCCGGGACCGCCGGGGGCCTGCGCTCGAGCCCGAATCCGACGCCTGTGCGGGCTGTTATGCACAGGTTTCCGGCCGGATCCCGGCCCCTTCGCGGACTCGATCCGGCAGCCCGCTCAGATACCCGGCAGTTCCTCTATAAGCTATTGAAAAAAATAATGAAAATTTATTGTTCTTTTTTTGCTCAAACTGAATGTGGCCCTATTATGAAAGCGGCCCATGACCGTTGTTCTCGTCTCATCCACAAGCTTATCCACAAATTCTGTGGATAAGCGCGAAAGTGTTATGTCAACGTCGGGTTTCTGGCTTAAACCTCAAGTAAAGGCGGAGGTTTGAGACTTAAGCAGCGCGGATCCAGGCCGGCGAAGCGTCTCCTGGCGGCGTCAGCGGGGTCTTGTCGCCCGGTGTCGGAATGGCTATGATGCGCGGCTCTTTATTCTCAGGTGCTCTGGCTCGAGCCAGGAGTAGGACGATGAAGGCGGATATCCATCCCAAGTACGAAGAGATCAGCGTCACTTGCAGCTGCGGGAACACGTTCAAGACCCGTTCCACGCTCGGCGAAGAGTTGCATATCGAGGTTTGCTCGAAGTGCCACCCGTTCTACACCGGCAAACAGAAGATTCTGGACAGCGGTGGCCGCGTGGACAAGTTCCGCCGCAAATACGGCAAGGCGGCCAACTAGTCCGGCCCCGTAACCGCGCGAGTGTTTCGTAAGGGCGCCTCAGGGCGCCCTTTTTCCTGCACCTGAATCCGCCCGTTCCTCACGCGGCATCTGTCATTCCGGCAAGGGCTGCCTTATAATTTTTCCGGTCTCCGGTCCGAGCTCGAACAGCCCGGTCCTGAGACCCTCGCTGGTCTTCTTTGTTCTCAGGCCCGAGCGGCCCCCACGGACCCCCGAGCAGTTAGGCATCGGTCTGGCTACGAGCCGCTTGCCGCCGGCGAGAGTGAGTGAACAGGGTTTCAGGGGATAAAACCATGAGCGACAAGTACTTCGATCTTACGGACGGTCAGAGCGGCAAATCGACAAAACTGCCGGTTAGGGAGGGTTCAATCGGCCCGGCCGTGATCGATATCGGAGGCCTGTACAAGAATCATGGCGTATTCACTTACGATCCGGGGTTTGTCGCGACGGCCAGTTGCGAAAGCAAGATCACTTTCATCGACGGCGAAAAAGGCGTCTTGCTGTATCGGGGCTACCCCGTGGAACAGCTCGCGGCGAACAGCAGTTTTCTGGAAGTGGCCTACCTGTTGATCTCAGGGGAGCTGCCGACAGCCAGCCAGCAGGCCGAGTTCTCGGAATCGATCCTGCACCACACCATGATCAACGAGACGCTGCTCCGGTTTTTCAACGGCTTCCATTTCAATGCCCATCCGATGGCCATGGTGTCCGGCGTGGTCGGCTCCATGTCAGCCTTCTACCACGACTCCATGGACCTGAAGAATCCGGAGGATCGGGAGATTTTTGCTCACCGGATTATCGCCAAGATTCCGACCATCTCGGCGGCCGCCTACAAGCATTCGGTGGGGCAGCCCTTTATCTATCCGCGGAACGACCTCGACTATTGCAGCAATCTCCTGCACATGTTCTTCGCTGTTCCCTGCGAGGAATACGAGGTGAACCCGGTCGCCGCCGAGGCCATCGATCTCCTGTTTATCCTGCACGCGGACCATGAGCAGAATTGCAGTACCTCAACCGTGCGTCTCGCCGGTAGCTCCGGGACCAATCCATACGCCGCGATCGCTGCCGGCGTGTCGGCCTTGTGGGGTCCCGCCCACGGCGGCGCCAACGAAGCCGTGCTGAAGATGCTCGAGCAGATCGGCGACACTTCCCAGATCCCGAAATATCTGGCTCGGGCCAAGGACCGTGACGACCCGTTCCGCCTGATGGGTTTCGGCCACCGTGTCTACAAGAATTTCGATCCCCGCGCCAAGATCATCCGCGAGATGTGCCACAAGGTGCTGGCCCAGCTCGGCACGGCGAATTCACCCCTGTTCGAGCTCGCCCTGCGTCTGGAGGAGATCGCGCTGCAAGACGACTACTTCGTCGAGAAGAAGCTGTATCCCAACGTTGATTTCTATTCCGGCATCATCTATCGGGCCCTGGGAATACCCAAGTCCATGTTCACGGTGATGTTCGCCATCGCCAGGGCGGTGGGCTGGGTGGCGCACTGGCAGGAGATGAGCGCCGATCCGAGCACCCGCATCGGTCGTCCCCGCCAGCTCTATACCGGTCCGGTGGAAAGAGATTACGTCGCAGTCAGCGAGCGGGGCTGAGCCGGCGCCTCAGCTCTCGAACAGCAAGGCTTCCAGATCGGGCAGCCTGGCCCGCTGCATGGGCCGTCCGTCCAGCGGGCAACTCGGTGCCTGACGTAATCCCTGCGGCGGGAAGACCGTCGCTTCGACCGTGACGTCACCGGCGACGAACCGGAAGCTGGGCAGTAATTCGAGACGCTCCGACGGGTAGCGGATCCGCCGCTCGTTCGTCTCGTAGGGGATGCCCTGATCCATCAGGCGTATGGCCACCGTCTCGGGCGTGTCTGCGAACAGATGCAGGTTGACGTCACTGTGTTCGGTAATGGCACCGCTCAGCACGGAACCGACCAGCCGCGGTTCGAATTCCCGCAGCAGGTCCATCGCCCGACTCGCGGTCTGCCTGAGGATACGCAAGCGGGCCGGATATGCCTCGCCGCCGAACAGTCGCTGCTGCTCGGTCAGGGCGGCGGCGATCTCGTCATTGCCGGGCAGCGCTGTACGGTCGGAGATGCCAAGCCGATCGGCCGCCTTGCGTTTGGCCAGCAAGAAATCCTTGATCCCCTGTTCGCGCATGATCCGGGCCGCCTCCTGAGCGACGCCGTAGCGGACCTGGCGGGATCGATTACTGCGTTTCCTGGGCATCTTCTGCACCCTATCAGGGTCTGAGTTTCTAGAATATCGGTGCTTCGTCTTCGGCCGGGCCGAACGGCGAGGCGGCATCGTCTTCGCCGGCCGGCGGTACCTCATCGGCCCGGAAGGTCTCGAAGATAGCGTCCACGTCGCCGCTCCCGGCCAGCAGCCCGGTGCTCGAGGAGATTCGCACCGTGACCAGGCCGGGCGGCTTTACCGGCGGGCGCTCGGGCGCGCCCGCCAGGGCTTGGCCCATGAATTTGACCCAGATCGGTAGCGCGGTCCGGCCGCCCTCCTCGCGCGCGCCCAGCGGGCGCTCCTGATCGAATCCCACCCATGCTGTCGCGACGATGTCGCCGTTGAATCCGCTGAACCAGGCATCGCGTCGATCATTCGTGGTGCCGGTCTTGCCGGCCAGATCACCACGCCCCAGCGCCAGCGCACGGCGGCCGGTACCACGGCGGATCACGTCCCGCATCATGTCCGCAACCAGATAGGCATTCTGGCGGTTGATCGCCGCAGGCGCATAGGGGATCGGTGGCATCTCCTCGTCTTCGTCGACGGGATAGCGTCTTTCATCTGCCGCGATCTGTTCGGTATCCGCGCACGCCGCGCAGGCGATCAGCGGATCGGCCTGCATTATTGTGTTGCCCTCCGCGTCCACGATGCGGTCGATGAGATAAGTGTCCACGCTGAAACCGCCGTTGGCGAAGACCGTGTAGGCATCGGCCAACTCGAGTGGAGTCAGGGTCACGCTGCCGAGCGCCAGAGACAGGTCCTTCGGCATCTCGGAGCCGGAGATGCCGAACTGCTGGATGTGATCGACGGCATTACCCACGCCGATCGAGCGGAGCACACGGATGGAGACCAGGTTGCGTGAGCGCACCAGGGCCTCGCGCAGGCGGGTCGGCCCGTAGAATCGCTGGCTGTAGTTCTCGGGACGCCATGTGCTCTCGAGCTGATCGTCCTCGAATACGACCGGCGCATCATTGACGACCGTGGCGGTCGTGAACCCGTTCTCGAGCGCCGCGGAGTAGATGAAGGGCTTGAAGGCCGATCCCGGTTGCCGCCTGGCCTGGGCAGCGCGATTGTATTTGCTGTCCTGAAAGTCGAAACCGCCGCTGAGGGCGGCCACCGCGCCGTCGATCGGATCCACCGCCACGATCGCGCCCTGTACCAGGGGCACCTGGCTCAGGCGCCAGTTGCCGTCTTCCATCGGACTCAATTCGATCAGGTCGCCCGGCGCCAGGATGTCGGCAGCGGTCGCAGGCTCCGGTCCGCGGGTGTTGTCATCGATAAATTCCCGCGCCCAGCTCAGGCCCTCCCAAGGTATGACCACGGTCCCGAGCTCGGGAACCACGACCTCGGCGGTCTGCTCCTCCGTGCTGGTGACGATGCCGAGTTCCATGCCGGGCCCGGCGCGATACCCGGATATCAATTGTCCCGGGTCCGCCGCCTCATCGGTGGCGTCCGGCTCGATCCTGGCCAGCGGCCCCCGGTAGCCATGGCGGCGGTCGTACTCCATCAGGCCCTGCCGTAGTGCCGAGACGGCCGCAGTCTGCAGGCGGCTGTCGATGGTCGTGACGACGACATAGCCCGCGGTGTAGGCCTCCGGGCCCACCAGGTCGAGCATATATTGGCGCACCATCTCGCCCGCGTAGGGGGCATTGGTCTCGACCGTCGCGCCGTGCAACGTGGATTCCATGGGTTCGGCCGTCGCCTGTTCGAATCGGGCGCGATCGATGCTGCCGGTCTCCAGCATCCGCCGCAGGACGTACGCGCGCCGCTGAAGGGCGCGCTCCGGACTGCTGACCGGGTTGTCCCGGGAGGGGGCTTTCGGCAGGCCGGCGATGGTGGCCGTCTCTCCCAGGCTCAGCTGATCCACGGTCTTGCCGAAATAGACTTCCGCAGCCGCTCCCACGCCGTAGGCGCGCTGGCCGAGGAAGATGGCGTTCATATAAAGAGTGATGATCTCCTGTTTGCTCATCTGGCTCTCGATCCGCAGAGCCAGGAAAATTTCCCTCACCTTCCGGGAGATGGTCTTTTCGCGCGTCAGGAAAAAATTCCGCGCTACCTGCATCGTAATCGTGCCGCCGCCCTGGCGGCGTTCGCCGGTGAGCAGCAAGGAAGCAGTCGCCCTGACAAGACCCTGATAATCGACTCCCGGGTGTTCGAAGAAACGATCGTCCTCGGCGGCAAGAAAGGCGTCCACGACCACAGGGGGAATCTCATCGAATGCGAGGGGGATGCGGCGCATCTCCCCGTATTCCGCCATCAGCCGGCCGTCCCGGGTATAGACTCTCAGCGGTACCTGCAGGCGGACGTCCTGTAACGATTCAACTGCCGGCAGACTCGGCAGCACGTAATAGTACGCACCGATTGCTGCTACGGTGGCGGCGGCGGCGAAAATCAGCAGTAACGCAGCCGCAGCATAGAGTGAACGGAGGACGAGCTTCATGCAGAAGTGAGAGGTGCGTTCTTGTTTTGCCAGGGGGGCTTGTGCATATTACCACCGAACGTAAAAGGCAAACCCATCGAAAGGTGGGGGCGCAAAGCCACCGGTCTAAGGGCTTCGGCCTAGGATAGCGGGGTTGCCGGAATCGACTTTCATGCGCCATCCCGGGCCGGGAGGGGCGGCATCGTGCAGGGCAGATTGTTGCGCTGCGACAGATGCTTTTCCGGTCCGAAAGGACGGCTGCATGACCGCTGCTTCCCCAGCCCCGATCCACAGCCGAAGCCATCCTGACGCCGGGTGCCGGAGCCACGCTTTGTTCGGAGCGTGAATACGGTCACGTTTTGCGGCCCGTGTAATTGCTATACAGAACATTGCAATAGCTAAGACATTATTCTATCTTCCGAAGCCAAGCTGCGGACCTAAAAGGAAATTCAAGTGCTTTTCGGCAAGTCTACTAGACCGCTAATCGGGCTTGACATAACGACTTCGTCGGTCAAGCTGATCGAACTGGGCCGCAGCGGCAGTCAGTTCCGCGTGGAGTCTTACGCCGCAGAGGCGACGCCGCAGAATGCGGTGAACGAAAAGGCGGTCGTGGACCCGGACTCCGTGGGCGAGTCGATCCGCCGGGCCGTCAAGCGCTCGGGGGCCCGCAGTCGCGAATGCGCGATCGCGATAAACGGCGACGCCGCTATCACCAAGGTCATCCAGATGCCGTCGACCCTGACCGGCAACGAGCTCGAGGGCCAGGTCGAACTGCAGGCTGATCAATACATCCCGTTCCCGATGGAAGAAGTCAGCTATGACTTCGAGGTGCTGGGCAAGTCGGAAAGCGATCCGGATATGCTCGACGTGCTGCTGGTCGCGACCCGGAGCGAGAATGTAGAGCAGCGTCAGGCTGCCGTAGAGGCCGCCGGGTTGAAGGCCCAGATCGTGGACGTGGAGGCCTTCGCGCTGGAAAACGCCTGCCGCCTGCTCCGGCATCAGATGCCGGAACAGGGCGCCGGCCACAATGTCGCGGTGGTCGACTTCGGCGCCAGCAGCACCACCTTCTCGGTCCTGCGCGATCTCAAGGTTATCTACACCCGCGATTTCGCGTTCGGCGGCCAGCAGTTGACCGAAGAGATCATGCGCACCTACGGCCTGAGTTTCGAAGATGCCGGCCGGGCGAAGAAAGAGGGCGGGCTGCCGAGCAATTTCGAACCGGAAGTCCTCGACCCCTTTATCGACGATATGACTCAGCAGGTCAGCCGCTCGTTGCAATTCTTCCTTGCCTCGGGCAGCGGCCGCGAACAGCCTCAACAGATTCTGGTCTGTGGAGGTTGCGCGAACATCGCCGGCGTGGCGGATGTGATCGGCAGCCGCGTCGGCATCCCCACCGAGATCGGTAATCCGCTCGGCGACATGAAGTTGTCGTCCAGGGCGCGTTCGGGTGGAGTGATGAAGGATGCGACCGCGCTGCTCACAGCCTGCGGTCTGGCCTTGAGGAGTTTCGACTGACATGCCTCGTATCAACTTATTGCCCTGGCGGGAACAAGAGCGCAAGCAGCGTCAGACGAATTTCGGCATCGCCGCGGTTGCGGCGGTGGCGCTCGGCGGCCTGGTGACATTCGGTGTCAGCGCCTATCTGCAGAACCGCATCGATTATCAGAACCAGCGTAATGCCCGCCTGGAGCAGGAGATCGCCCGCCTCGATGCCCTGATCAAAGAGATCGCTGCACTGGAAATGCAGAAAGAGCGGTTGCTTGCGCGGATGGAGATCATCGACGAGCTGCAGCGGAGCCGTCCCGACAGCGTCCACCTGTTCGACCAGATGGTCCGGGTCCTCCCCGACGGGGTCTATTACCGCAAGGTGGAACAGCGGTCCCGCGGACTTGAGATCGAGGGCATTGCCGAATCCAGTACCCGGGTATCGGCGCTGATGAGGAACATCGAGAACTCGCCCTGGCTGCAGAAGCCGGGACTCGAGGTGGTCGAGACCGTGGATGACCGGGGCGTGCGGCGCAGCCGCTTTACCGTCTCCGCCCAGCAGATCGTGACCGACGAGGAGGGTTCGTAATGGAACGGCTGAACAGGTTCCTCGACGAACTCCGCGCGCTCGACACCAGCGACGTCGGCCGGTGGCCGTTCCTTTTCCGGGCACTGTTCGTCGTCCTGATATTCGTGGTCGTCACGGCTGCGTCCGTCTACTACTTCCCGATCAAGAACAAGACGCCGCTGCTCGAGCAGGCCGAAGCCAAGGAAGCGGAGCTGCGCCAGACCTTTATCGTCCGGCAGCGCAAGGCCGCGAACTTCGAAGCCTACAAGGCCCAGCTGGCAGAGATCGAACAGTCTTTCGGCGCCATGCTGCGGCAATTGCCCGGCAAGACCGAAGTGCCCAGCCTGCTGGTCGACATATCGCAGACCGGTCTCGGCGCCGGTCTGGAGGAGGAGCTGTTCAGGCCCGACTCGGAGATCCGCAGGGATTTCTACGCGGAACTCCCGATCAGGATCCGGCTGCGCGGCACCTATCACGAGCTGGCCCGGTTCGTCAGCGACATCGCTGCGCTGCCGCGCATCGTAACGATCCACGATGTCGAGCTCTCGGGTTCGGAGGGGAGCGCCGAGTTGCAGATGGATCTGATCGCCAAGACCTACAGGTACCTTGAAGACGACGAGGAGCAGTCATGAGACAGGGCTCTATCCGGAACGCGGTTCCCGTACTCGTCGCAGCGATGATGCTGGCCGGTTGCTCCAACGACATGTCCGATCTGGAGAGCTTCATCGCGGAAACCAATCAGCGCCCCGGCGGCCGCATCGAACCGCTGCCGGAGATCAAGGAGCATCAGCCGTTCGAATACGATGCCTACGATCTGCGCTCGCCGTTCGTGCCGGAACGCCCCCAGAGTTCAGCCGGCCCCGCGGGGGGCGGCCTCAGGCCTGACAGTGCGCGGACGCGCGAATACCTGGAACAGTTCCCGCTGGATACCTTGAAGATGGTCGGGACCCTGACCAAGGACGGGCAGCTCTACGGACTGCTGCAGACGCGAGACACGCTGGTGCACAGGGTTACGGCAGGAAACTACGTAGGCCAGAGCGACGGCAAGATTATTTCAATTGACGATTCTGAGATTCAGGTTGTCGAGATCATTCCCGACGGTATAGGCGGCTATATGGAACGGCCGGCCACCATCAGTCTGGGTGAGCAATGAAGACTCGGGGAGTAAATGGGATGATGCGCAAAGCACGGGCCACAACTGAAATCCGAAAGATTTCACACACAGCCGGGTGGCTCGGGGCGCTGACGCTGCTCGCGCTAGCCTCCGGTGTTTCTGCCCAGGAGGCTCCGCTTCGGCTCGAGGCCGTGGATGTGGCAGGTCAGGGCGGCGACCGGGTCGTGATCTACCTGCGGATGAGCGGGCCGGCTGCGGAGCCCATGAGTTTCGCCATCGACGACCCGGCCAGGATATCGCTGGACCTCGCCGATACCACATTGGCTCTGCCATCGCGGCGGACCGTGGTGAAACAGGGCCCTCTGGACACCGTTACCGTCGCCGAGGCTCAGGGCAGGACCCGCGTCGTCCTCAACATGGACTACATGGTGCCCTACCAGACCCGTGTCGAGGGCGACACCATCGTGGTCAATCTCGGCAGCGGCGCCGCGGCGGCGGCCGGCGCGGCGCAGCCTGTGTTCGCGGCCGGTACTCCCCCGGCCGCGGTGGCCGAGGACAGCGCCATCCGGGATATCGACTTCCGCCGCAGCGAGGCCGGCGGAGGCCGCGTGATCGTGTCTCTGACCGATCCCTCTGCCGTCATCGATATGCGTCAGGAAGCCGGCAAGATCGTCGTCGACTTCCGCAAGACCGAGCTGCCGACCAATCTGCGCCGGCGCCTGGACGTGCTCGATTTCGCCACGCCGGTGACCACAGTGGACAGCATCACCGCCGGCGAGGGGGCGAGGCTGATCATCTCCGCCACCGGCGACTTCGAACATTTCGCCTATCAGACCGATGAGGTCTTCACCGTCGAGGTGCGGCCCCTGGTGAAGGAGAAGCCCGAGGACCTGGGCATCTATGACACCGGCAAGACCTATCAGGGCCAGCGTCTGACCCTTAACTTCCAGGACATCGAAACCCGCGCCGTCCTCCAGTTGTTGTCCGAGGTGAGTGGCCTGAACATGGTGGTCAGCGACTCGGTCACCGGAAACGTGACTCTGCGTTTGCGTGACGTGCCCTGGGACCAGGCCCTGGATATCGTGCTGGCCACGCGGGGTCTGGACATGCGCCAGATCGACAACGTGATCATCGTCGCTCCGTCGGCGGAGATCGCTGCCCGCGAGAAACAGGATCTCGAGGCCCGTCAGGACCTTCAGGAGCTGACGCCCCTGGTCTCGGATTTCATCCAGGTAAATTACGCCAAGGCCTCCGACCTCGCCGAACTGCTGCAGTCCGGTGGCGAGAATTCGCTGCTGTCCGACCGCGGCACGGTCAGCATCGACCAGCGCACCAACACGCTCCTGGTCTATGACACGGCGGAGCGGCTGGTCGATATCCGGCGGCTGGTGCAGACCCTGGACATTGCGGTCAAGCAGGTGTTGATCGAATCCCGCATCGTCGTCGTCAACGACGACTTCAGCCGCGATCTGGGCGTCCGCCTCGGCGTCACCTACGTCGACGACCGCAATGATGGCCTGATCTCGGTGACCGGTTCGGGCGACGGCTCCGACACGATCGTCCAGTCCGGTATCAACAACCTGAACAACACCGGCCAGATCTCACCGGTGACGGTGCCGTCCATCTCCGAGCGGTACAACGTCAATCTGCCGATCGACAACCCGGCCGGACGGGTGGCGCTGGCGATCCTCGACTCCGACTATCTGATCGACCTTGAGCTGCAGGCGGCGCAATCCGAGGGTCGCGGCGAGATCATCTCGACACCGAGGGTGATCACCGCGAATCAGAAGGAAGCGGTGATCGAACAGGGCGTGGAGATCCCCTACCAGGAGTCGGCGTCCAGCGGCGCCACCACCACCCAGTTCAAAAAGGCGGTGCTGAGCCTCAAAGTCACGCCCCAGGTCACGCCGGACGATCGGGTCGTCATGGACCTCCAGGTCAACCAGGATACCGTAGGTGAATTCGTGCCCAGCGCCACGGGTGGCCTCGTGCCGAGTATCGACACCCGCTCGGTGGTGACCCAGGTGCTGGTCAATGACGGCGAGACCGTGGTCCTGGGCGGTATTTTCGAGACCGAGCGCCGGGAGACCATCAGCAAGGTCCCCGTGCTGGGTGACCTGCCGGGCGTGGGGCGCCTGTTCAAGAGCAGTTCGGATCAGTCCAACAAGGCCGAGCTGCTGATCTTCGTTACGCCGAAGATTCTCCGGGAGGGGAGCAACATCTATTAACCGCGGAGTGCCCGCAAAGACCAGGTGAAAAGCGATATGTTCAGATCGAATCTCCTCTCTCGCTGGATCATCCCGGCCACCGCCCTGTGTCTCACGGCACTGGCTGGTTGTGGCGGGGACAATTCCATCACGGATCCTGGTGCCGGGACGGGAACGCCCCCGCCGGTGCCGGTCAACAGCCTGACCCTGCTGGCCAGCAGCCCGCAGCTGCCGTCTGCCGGCGGGACGCCGGTGACCGTCAGCGCAATCGTGCAGGACAACAACAACAACGTGGTGGAGGGAGCCGGCGTGCTCTTCAGCGCCGACTCCGGCGCGTTGACCGACATCTCTTCGGTGACCGACGCCAGTGGCATCGCGTCAGCCTCTCTGGGCACGGCCGGCGATCCCACCAACCGGCCTATCAACGTGACCGCCACGACCGGCGGTCTGAGTTCGACGCTGGTGGTCTCGGTGACGGGCACGACGCTGGTCCTGACGGGTCCCAACAACGTCGTGTTCGGCGACACCGCCACCTATACTGCGACCCTGCGGGACTCGGCGGGCAACGGCATCTCCGGTCGATCTGTGGACGTGAGTTCTGCCAACGGCAACACCCTGTCATCCAACACCCTGCTGACCAATTCCCAGGGCGAAGCGACGGTCCAGCTGACGGCGACCGTATCCGGCGTGGACACCCTGGCCGCCACCGCGCTGGGTCTGACCGCGACCCAGGACGTCAACATCAGCAACGACAGCTTCGCGTTCCTGGCGCCCGCGGCCAACACCGAGGTCAATCTCGGTGTGGACGAGACCGTCACCGTCGAATGGCTGATAAACGGCGCGCCCCAGGCCGGCACGGTGAATTTCTCCAGCACCCGCGGCACGCTCTCGTCGTCCTCGGCGGTACTGGATGCCAGCGGCCGCGCCTCGGTGACTATCAACTCGACCAACTCCGGACCGGCGGTCATCACCGCCAGCGTGGCCGGCGGTCCCTCGACCCAGCGCTCGATCGAATTCGTGGCCACCACCGCCGCCAAGATCGATCTGCAGGCCAGCCGTTTTACGGTGGGTCCGGGCGAACAGAGCACTATCCGCGCCACGGTGCGCGATCCCAACGATAACCTGGTCAAGAACAAGGTCGTGACCTTCGTGCTCGACGATGTCACCGGCGGGTCGATCTCGGTCGGTTCTCAGGTGACCGACAGCTCAGGCCAGGCCGAGACCGTCTACACTGCCGGTCAGAGCACCAGCTCCATCGGCGGCGTCACGATCACCGGCACCGTCCAGGACACGCCCACGGTAACGGACCAGGTGGCCCTGACTGTCGCCCAGCGGGAGGTGTTCATCAGCATCGGCACCGGCAACCAGATTTCGGAGCCCAACACGGCGAGCTATCTCAAGGAATTCGCCGTCCAGGTCACCGACAGCCAGGGCGTCGGCGTGGCGGGAGCCGAAGTCCAGATGAGCGTATTCTCCAAGGAATACTACAAGGGCTTCTATCAGCCGGATCTCATCAACGAAGTGTGGGTGGCTAACCGCCAGGCCACCTGTCAGGACGAAGACACCCTGGTGCCGGCCACGGCCCGTAACGGCATCCTCGATCCAGGCGAAGACTTCAACAACAGCGGCAATATCGAGGCCGGTAACGTGGCGACCGTCTCGCCCGGCACCGTCATCACGGATCAGAATGGATTTGGCCTGGTACAGATGACCTATGCCCAGGAATTCGGAAACTGGGTCGAGGTGACCATCCAGGCCAAGGCCTCGGTGACAGGTACCGAGTTCCTGGAGACCCAGGACTACGGACTCGAAGTGCTCAGGTCCGACGTCACCCTGGATCAGTCGCCGCCGGGCGGCCTGATCAGCCGCTGGGGCGCTGATCCCACCTGCGCCACTCTGGACTAGGAGTCTGCGGGGCCGGCTGATGCCGGCCCCGCTCTTTCCCGACGCCGAGATTCCATCCCCGGGATGACTGCCGCCGTCAGCGTATTCCTCATCGGCCCCATGGGCGCAGGCAAGTCGGCGGTGGGACGCCGTCTCGCCCATCTGATGAAACGGGATTTCTTCGACACCGACGACGAGATCGAGCGGCGTACCGGGGTCGACATCCCGTTCATTTTCGAGAAGGAAGGGGAAGCGGGGTTCCGCCGGCGGGAACGCCAGGTGGTGGCGGAGCTGAGCACCTTGCCGGGCATCGTGCTTGCCACCGGCGGCGGCGTCGTCCTGGACGAAGCGAACCGTCACGACCTCGCCGTCTCCGGCACGGTCGTCTATCTTCACGCATCGGTCGATCAGCAGCTCAAGCGCACGCGCAGGGGGCGCGGCCGTCCGCTGCTCGAGACCGCGGATCCCCGCCAGCGGCTGGAAGATCTGATGACCATCCGCGAACCCCTGTATCGTGCCGTGGCAGACTACGTGGTCGATACCAACGGCAGAAAGGTAACGGCCGTGGCGGAGGAGATCCGGCGCAGGCTCGGAGGAGATTGAACGGATGGCAGGTCCGGAATACAAGACCCTGGAGGTGGGACTCGGCGACCGCGCCTATCCTGTCCACGTGGGCGCCGGCATCCTCGGCGAGCCAGGGACGATCCCCGCAGGACTGGCCGGCCGGGACACCCTGGTCGTCACCAATACGACGGTCGGGCCGCTATATCTGGACACGCTTGTTCAGGCCCTGGGCGGACGCCGCTGCGAATCTTTGGTTCTGCCGGATGGCGAACAATTCAAGACGCTCGATTCCTTCGGAACGATCATCGATCGGCTGGCGGAGTTGTCCTATCATCGGGATGCCGTCGTCATCGCCCTCGGGGGTGGGGTAATCGGCGATCTCGCCGGGTTCGCCGCGGCCTGTTACCAGCGCGGCGTCGCCTTCGTGCAGGCGCCGACAACCCTTCTGGCCCAGGTGGACGCGGCGGTCGGCGGCAAGACAGCGGTCAACCACCCGGCCGGCAAGAATCTGATCGGGGCCTTCTATCAGCCCCGGGCGGTGATCGCCGATATCGCCACGCTGGATACGTTACCACTCAGAGAGTACCGGGCCGGACTGGCGGAAGTGGTCAAGTACGGCGCCGGTCTGGACGCGGGGTTCTTCCGCTGGCTGGAGGAGCATCGTGACGCCCTGCTGGATCGCGATGCCGGGGCCCTGACCGATGCCGTGCTCCGGTGCTGCTCGATCAAGGCGGCCATCGTCGCCGAAGACGAACGGGAAGCCGGGCGCCGGGCACTCCTGAATCTCGGGCATACCTTCGCCCACGCCATCGAGACCGGCACCGGATACGGGCAATGGCTGCACGGTGAAGCGGTGGCGGCCGGCATGATGATGGCGGCGGATCTGTCCGGACGGCTCGGTTCGCTGGGTGATGACGAGGCATCCCGACTGCGGGGACTTCTCGATAGCTTCGGTCTGCCGCTGGCACCGCCGCCCCTGGGCGCCAGCTCGATGGAGACGCTCATGGCCATGGACAAAAAGGTCAGCGGCGGCCGGCTGCGGCTGGTCCTGTTCGAGGGTCTCGGCGCCTCTTCCGTGCGCGACGACGTGCCGCGCGCGGATCTCGAGGCAGTGCTGGCTGCCGCGGATCCTGCGTGAGCGGACAGCCGGCAGGCACACGCGGCCCCGGCCTCGCGGCCTTTGCCGCCCACGAAGACAGATCCGCGGGCCGCCTCCATCCCGAACCGCCACCGACTCATCGCGGGGAATACCAGCGGGACAGAGACCGGGTCATCCACAGTTCGGCGTTCCGCCGCCTGGTCTACAAGACCCAGGTATTCGTCAACCACGAGGGTGACCTGTACCGGACAAGGCTGACCCATTCGCTGGAGGTCGCGCAGATCGCTCGCACGGTCGCCGGCGTCATCGGCCTGAACGAATATCTGGTCGAAGCCATCTGCCTCGCGCACGACCTCGGGCACACGCCCTTCGGCCATGCCGGACAGGACGCCCTCAATAGCTGTATGCGGGATTTCGGCGGTTTCGAGCACAATTTCCAGTCGCTGCGCGTGGTCGACCGGCTGGAGGAGAAGTACGCGGATTTCGCCGGCCTCAATCTGATGTACGAGACGCGGGAAGGCATCCTCAAGCATTGCTCCCCGGCCCGGGCCCGGGAAATCGGCAAGCTCGGTGAGCGATTCCTGGAAAAGCGTCAGCCCGGCCTCGAGGCGCAGCTGGCCAACCTGGCGGACGAGATCGCCTACAACAGCCACGATGTGGACGACGGCCTGCGTGCGGGCCTGCTCGACATCCCCGAGCTGCGGCAGGTGGCGATCTTCGACCAGCTGCATCAGGCAGTCATGGATCGTCACCCGGAGCTCGGCGGCAGGCGCCTGATCTACGAGATCGTGCGCAGGCTGATCGGCGTGCTGGTGGACGACGTCATCGACGAGAGCGCGCGCCGGATCGCCGAAGCCGGTCCCCGCAGCATCGAGGACGTCCGCATGGCGGACGGTCCGCTGATCGCCTTCAGCGATCCGGTGGCCGGGTCCCACCGGGAACTGAAGCGATTCCTCATGGGACATCTGTACAAGCATCCACGCGTGCTGGGCATGACGACCCGGGCCCGGCGCATCGTCAGCAGCCTGTTCGAGGCTTTCAACGACGATGTCCGTCTGATGCCGGCCGGGTTTGCGGACACCGCCGAAGACCGTCAGCGGAAACAGGGCGATACGGGCCGCGCCCGGGTCGTGGCGGACTACATCGCGGGGATGACGGACCGATACGCGATACTCGAGTATCAGCGTCTGTACACGCCCGGTCAGAACGACTGAGCCCGGCCATGACCATGCTAGAATGCGGCGCGATTTCAGGCCCGGAGAGCCCCATGGCCGCCAGCGACATCCCCCCCCAAGACCGCTTGATCTTCGCCATGGACGTGCCGGACACGGAGCAGGCCCGGGCCCTGGCAGAACAACTGGGTGACGCGGTCCGCTTCTACAAGCTGGGGCTGGAGCTGCTCATGACCGGCGGTTATTTCGAACTGCTCGACTGGCTGGTGGCGCGGGACAAGCAGGTATTCGTCGACCTCAAGTTCTTCGATGTCCCGGCCACGGTGGCGAGGGCGGTGTCCCGGCTGCGGGATCGCGGCGTCACCTTCGCCACCGTCCACGGTAACCAGTCGATCATGGAGGCAGCCGCGGCAGCCAAGGGCGACGTAAAGATCCTCGCCGTGACGGTGCTGACCAGCCTCGATCGCGGCGACCTGGATGATCTGGGCTTCCAGTGCGACGTCTCCGATCTGGTCCTGAGCCGCGCTCGGCGGGCCCTCGAGGCCGGCTGCGACGGTGTCATCTCCTCCGGCCTGGAAGCGCCGCGGCTGCGGGAGTTCATCGACCGGCGTCTGCTGGTTGTGACGCCAGGCATCCGGCCGGTCGATAATCGCCCGGAGGACGACCAGAAACGCGTGGTCACCGTCGAGCAGGCGTTCCGCAACGGCGCCGATTACATCGTCATCGGCAGGCCGATCCGGGACGCGGCAGATCCCCGCGCCGCGGCAGTGGCAGTGCAGCGCGACATCGCCAGGATCTTCGACCAGTGAATAGCTCTGAAAACAATGATCTGCTGCTGAGGGCGTTGCTGCGCCAGCCAGTACCCAGAACGCCGGTGTGGATGATGCGTCAGGCGGGGCGCTATCTGCCGGAGTACCTGGAGGTCCGCAGCCAGGCCGGCAGCTTCATGAATCTCTGTACCAACCCGGAGCTGGCCTGCGAAGTGACATTGCAGCCCCTGCGCCGTTTCCGCCTGGACGCCGCGATCCTGTTCTCGGACATCCTGACGGTGCCGGACGCCATGGGGCTGGGTCTGCACTTCGCCGCCGGTGAAGGACCCCGATTCAGCCGCCCGGTGCGGACCGCCGCCGACGTGGACGCCCTTCCGGTGGTGGACCCCGGAGAGGACCTCCGCTATGTGATGGATGCCGTCAGTCTGATCCGTCGCGAGCTGGACGGCAAAGTACCCTTGATCGGCTTCTCCGGCAGCCCGTGGACCGTGGGGACCTACATGGTGGAGGGTGGCAGCAGCAAGACTTTCGGTCGTATCAAGGCCATGGCTTACGACCAACCGGCGGTCCTGCACAATCTGCTGGGCAAGGTCGCGGACGTGACCTGCGCCTACCTTAATGCCCAGGTCGAGGCGGGCGCCCAGGCGCTGATGATCTTCGATACCTGGGGCAGCGTGCTGTCACCGCGCCTGTACCGGGAGTTCTCGCTCGGGTACATGCAGCGCATCGTCGATGGCCTTCAGCGCGAGGCTCGGGATGCCCGGATCCCGGTGGTGTTGTTCACCAAGGGTGCCGGTCCGCGGCTGGCCCAGATGGTCGACACCGGCTGCGACGCCCTCGGCGTGGACTGGACCACGGATATGGGCGAGGCGCGACGGCTGACCGGCGATCGTGTCGCGCTGCAGGGCAATCTCGATCCTTCAGCCCTGTTGGCCAGTCCGAACGTGATCCGGCAGGAAGTCGCGATGGTGCTGGAGAGCTACGGTCCGGGTCATGGCCACGTCTTCAACCTCGGCCACGGCATCACGCCCGACGTCGACCCGGATCACGCTGCCGCCATGATCGACGCCGTGCACGAACTGAGTCCGGCCTACCACGCTGACGGCTGAAGAAGCTCGCTCAGACCAGCGCCGGTGGCGCCCAGCTATCCAAAGGCTCATCCGCAAGGATGCGATGCATGATGGCGGTCTCCCGGTCATGGATGGTGCGCAGGAATCCCGAGGCGCCGCGCATGTGCCGGAACGCCTTGAATCCACGCTCCAGAAAATCATGCAGCGCGCCAAAACCGGCCATGTGCGCCGGCCCGTGGGTCAGCCGGATCAGGGTATAGATCATCCGGTGTTCCACCACCCGGTCCAGCATCTGGCCCGTCTCCATGACCAGCTTGATCTGCCGCTCCCGCAGCGGGGCATTGCGGCAGGCCCTGTAGGCGTTTGCGTAAGCTGCAGCATCGATCTCCATCGAGGTGCCCGACTGTTCCAGCTGTTCCACCATGGCGATATCCAGGGACTGCGTCAGGGCGTGAGTCTCCAGCGCCAGCACGATGCTCTCCAGGGCGCCGCTCGGCATCATGCGGACCATCACCGGATACACCCGCTCCAGGTCCTCGTCCCGAGGGCTGTAATCACGATCGCCGTAGAGATCCGTAAACACGAAACTGGCGGCGGGCCCGAAGCGCCGTGAGGCCAGCAGATCCGCATGGGTGTGGCTCAGGCGGCGGGTCTGCCAACGGGCCAGGGCGGCAAACTCGGGTTTGAGCGTGCCGCCACCGGTGATGCGTTCGCGAGCCTCGCGGCATTCTTCCAGCAGTCCCGCAATCGTCTTCGCGAGGGCCGGGCGTGCGCCTTTTTGGTCCATAAAACGGGATTTTACGCCTTCCGAAATGCGTGGTGCGTAGCAGCATCACAGGCCGCAGGATGGTATTCTTTGAATACAGGAAGGCCGCAGGTGATCCGCCGTCCCGATGGCCGCGAGGAGAATCCGGAGAGGTTCTGCATTATGTCAAATAAAAGAGCAAAGAAAGAAGCGCCCGAGATTCCGCTGGCCCGGGTCATCCGGGAATCCGCGCATCAGATATGGCTGGCCGGCCTGGGGGCCATGGGGCGGGCCGAGACCGAGGGTGCCCGCTGGTTCGAGAGCCTGATCGCATTGGGCGAGCAGATCGAGCAGTCGGCCCGGCTGCAGATTCAGCGGCCGATCGATGCCGTGGAGAAGACCGTCACCGATGTCCGGGAGACGGCCAACGACACATGGACCCGGATCGAGCTTGCGTTCGAGCGGCGCGTGGCCAATGTCCTGAATTCCATGCAGATTCCCACCAGCCGGGATATCGACGCCCTGACCCGCCGGGTCGAGGCGCTGCAGCGGCAGGTGGCCGAATTGACCGCCCAACCCGGGGATCCGGGATCGCGCGCTGCGGCGCGGGCGCCGTCGAGGCGCAAGAAAGCCGGGAGCAAGAAGAAAGTGGTCCGCCGCAAGACATCGCCCCGGACCGCCCGGACGACGTCTGCGCGCAAGCCGGGTCGACGCTCGAAGACCGGGCAGGCCCGGGCCAGCGGCTAGGCCGGGGGAACCGACTTGCCAGCGCAATCGGCTGACAACGGCAAGGGCAAGCACAAGATCGGCCTGGCGCTGGCCGGTGGCGGACCCTTGGGCGGCGTCTACGAAATAGGCGCCATGATCGCCCTCAATGAGGCCCTGGACGGGGTGGATTTCCAGGATGTGGACGTGCTGGTCGGCGTCAGCGCCGGCGCCCTGATCTCCGCCCTGTTGGCCAACGGCATCTCGCCTCAGCAGATGGCTCGCGTGTTCATCGATCCGCGCCCCGGCGATCCCCGCTTCTCGCCGCTGATGTTCATGCAGCCGGCTTTCGGTGAATATGCCCGGCGCGGGCTGTCCGTGCCCTGGCTGCTGGCCAAGTCCACGGCCACCTATCTGCGCAATCCGCTACGCAACGGCCTGCTTGCCTCCTTCAACCAGATCACTCAGGCCATTCCGACCGCGGTGTTCGATAACCGGCCCATCGAGCGTTTTCTCGCCGATCTGTTCAGCAACCGCGGTTGCACCGATGATTTCCGCAGGCTGAAACGGGAGCTATACGTAGTGGCGGTAGACCTCGATACGGGTCAGGCGGTCAAGTTCGGCGCTGCCGGTGCCGAGCACGTGCCGATCTCCAAGGCCGTGCAGGCGAGTACCGCCCTGCCGGGCCTCTATCCGCCGGTGGAGATCAACGGCCGCTCCTTTGTCGACGGTGGTCTCAAGCGTACGCTGCACGCGTCGGTGGCGCTGGACCAGGGAGTGGACCTCCTGTTCTGCGTCAATCCGATCGTGCCGTTCGATGCCCAGCTCGCACCGGAGACCAAGGATACGCGACACAAAAAACTGGTCGAAGGCGGATTGCCCGTGGTGCTGTCCCAGACCTTCCGCTCGCTGATCCACTCACGCATGAGCGTGGGCATGTCCAAATACGACACCCAATACGAGCATGCGAAAGTGGTGCTGTTCGAACCGGACCGCCACGATTCGAAGATGTTCTTCGCCAGCGTCTTCAGCTATGCCAACCGGGCCAATGTCTGCCAGCACGCCTACCAGACCACGCGCCGCGACCTGCGTTTGCGCCGGGAGGAGCTCGAACCGGTGTTGAACGCGCACGGTATCCGTATCCGGGATGAGATCCTGGATCAGCGTGAGCGCCATTTCAGCGCGGCGCTGGACGAGAGCGACGAGGTCAAGGACATCGGCCTGTACAAGCACCGCACGGCCAACGCGCTCAGCGCCGCCCTCGACCGGCTCGAGGACTGGATCAGCAGCGCACCCCGCCAGGCCCGCCGGCGCCCGCCGGCCGGCTGATCGCCTCAGCTGTCGCGCAGCGCCCGGCGCAGGATCTTGCCGACGTTGGTCTTCGGCAATTCCTCGCGGAATTCTACTTTCCGGGGCACCTTGTAGCCGGTGAGATTCTCCCGGCAGAATTTGATCACGTCTTCGGCGGTCAGGCTGGGGTCCTTGCGCACGACGAAGAGCTTGACCATCTCGCCAGAGCGCTCGTCCGGGACACCCACCGCCGCCGCTTCGAGGACGCCGTCCATCCCCACCACCACGTCTTCGATTTCGTTCGGGAACACGTTGAAACCCGAGACCAGGATCATGTCCTTCTTGCGGTCGGTGATGAAGACAAAGCCGTCATCGTCCATGCGGCCCATGTCTCCGGTACGCAGCCAGCCGCCCTCGAACATGGTCTTGTCCGTGTCCTCGGGCCGCTGCCAGTAACCCGCCATCACCTGGGGGCCACGGATGCAGATCTCGCCGACCTCGCCCAGAGCCAGTTCGTTGCCGGAATCGTCGCGGATGCTGACTTCGGTCGAACTGATCGGCAGACCGATCGATCCGGTAAATTCATCAGCGCCGGGGGGATTGATGCAGGCAGCCGGCGAGGTCTCCGTCAGGCCGTAGGCCTGCAGGATGGGTTTTCCGGTCACTGCTTTCCATTTGTCCGCCACCGGCTTCTGCACGGCCATGCCGCCGCCGAGAGCGATCTTGAGATGGCTGAAATCAACCTCGTCGAAACCCGGCGTATTCAGCAGCGCGTTGAACAGCGTGTTGACGCCGCTGATGTAGGTGAACGGATATTTCGCCATGTCCTTGATGAAGCCGGGGAAATCCCTCGGGTTGGTGATCAGGATGTTGTTGCCCCCGAGCATGGAGAACATCAGGCAGTTCGCCGTCAGTGAGAAGATGTGATAGAGCGGCAAGGCGGTGATGACGATGTCTTCGCCCTCTGCGAGCACGTCGCCGCACCAGGCGCGGGACTGCAACACGTTGGCGATCAGGTTTCCGTGGGTGAGGATGGCCCCCTTGGATACGCCAGTGGTGCCTCCGGTGTACTGGAGGAACGCCAGGTCGCTCTGATCGAGGCTGACCTCGTCCATGGTCTGCCACTTGCCTTCCTTCATGACCTGCCTGAAGGGCACGGCCTCGGGCAGAGAGTACGCGGGGACCATCTTCTTGACCTTGCGTACCACGAAATTGGCGATCATCCCTTTGGGGAACGGCAGCAGATCACCGACACCGGTGACCATCACCGTGGACACATCGGTCTCGTCCAACACCTTCTCCAGCGTGGTGGCGAAATTCTCGAAGATGAGGATCGCCTTGGCGCCGGAGTCCTTAAGCTGGTGTTTGAGTTCACGAGGCGTGTACAGCGGATTGACGTTGACGACGCACAATCCGGCCCGGAGTATGCCGAACACCGCCACCGGGTACTGGAGTACATTGGGCATCATGACGGCGACCCGGTCGCCCTTTTCGAGACCCGCCACTTTTTGCAGATAGGCACCGAAATACCGGGTCAGCTGGTCCAGATCGCCGAAGCTGATGGAATGGCCCATGTTGGTGAAGGCCGGCAGATCCCGGTACTTTTCCATCGAGATCTCGATCAGTTGCTTCAGCGAGGAGTACTGGCTCGCGTCGATCGTCGGCGGCACATCCTCCGGATAGGACTTCAGCCAGATCTTTTCAGTCATGGGCGTTCTCCCCGATAGTCAGCTTGTTATTTTGTGAGCCCGCCCCGTCGCGGCCATCCGAACCGGGGTTGAACAGCTCTGTTACGCCTTGTATAGCAGCCTCCGTGCCCCCCGGGCAAACTTAGCAGCGGGAGGTCTGCCCCGGCTCCAGCAAGGGGCAGAGCGACGGCCACAGGTTGGCGACGATCCGCGGCTGCGCCGCCGCAGTGGGGTGGATGCCGTCGGCCTGCATCATCCCGGGCTCCAGCGCGATGCCGTCCAGGATGAACGGTGCCACCGTCGCGCCGGCGCTGTCTGCAGCCTCGGCGAATACGGCGGCGAACTTTTCGCTGTAATCGGGGCCATAGTTCGGAGGGATGAGGATACTGGTCACCACCACCTCGGCGCCCGCTTCCCGGCTGAGTTCGATCATCCGCACCAGGTTGTCGCGGATCTCCGGGATCGGCACCGCTCTCAGACCGTCGTTGCCGCCCAATTCGATGATGACCAGGGTCGGCTCATGTATCTTCAGCGCCCGGGGCAGGCGAGCGAGGCCGCCGCTGGTCGTGTCGCCGCTGATGCTGGCGTTGACGACCCGGTACGCGAGACCGCGCTGCTCCAGTTCTTGCTGCAGCAGCCGCGGCCAGGTCTCTTCTACGGTCAGGCCGTAGCCGGCACTGAGGCTGTCACCCATCACCAGGATCGCTGGTGAATCGGCCTGGACGACCGGGCAAAGAAACAGGAAGAGAAGGGGAATAAAATTGCGTCGAGACATGGATCCACCGTCGGCCGCGAGCGTGCTCACGGCAAAAAACCTGACCCGTAAGGTTAGCAGCCCCGAGGGAACCCTGACTATCGTCGACGATATCGACCTGGAGATCGGTCGCGGCGAATCGGTGGCCGTGGTGGGGCCGTCCGGGGCCGGCAAGTCGACGCTGCTGGCGCTGCTGGCCGGACTGGACTCCCCTACGGCCGGAGAGGTCTGGCTCGACGGCCGGGCATTGACCGCCCTGGATGAGGATGGTCGGGCGGCGCTGCGCGCACGCCGGGTCGGCTTCGTATTCCAGTCCTTCCATCTGGTCCCGTCCCTCACCGCCATCGAGAACGTCATGCTGCCGCTGGAACTGGCCGGCGACCCCCAGGCCCGGGATTCGGCGGAAGCCGTGCTGGACCGGGTCGGCCTGACCCCGCGGCGGCGGCACTATCCCCGGCAATTGTCCGGTGGCGAGCGCCAGCGAGTGGCCATCGCCAGGGCCTTCGTCGGCCAGCCTCTGGTGCTTTTTGCGGATGAGCCCACCGGCAATCTCGATGCCGAGACCGGGCGGCGGGTCGCCGATCTGCTCTTCTCGCTCAACGACGAGTCCGGCACCACCCTGGTGCTGGTGACCCACGAGGAACGGCTCGCGGAGCGATGCGACCGTGCGCTGCGCATGGCGGGCGGGAGACTGGCATGAGCGCCGCGGCTTTCGCCCTGCGTGGCGTCATCCGAAACCTCCGGGCCGGTGAGTTGTGGGTGCTGACCGCGGCGATCGCCGTGGCGGTCGGCGCCATGACCGCCGTGGGTTTCTTCACCGACCGCGTCAGCCGCGCCGTGGACATCCGCTCAGCCGAAGTGCTGGCGGCCGACGTGGTCGTCAATTCCAAGCGCCCCATCTCGCCGGACTACCCTGCCCAGGCCCGCCGACTGGGTCTCGCCGCTGCCAGCGTGACCTCTTTCGCCAGCGTGGTGCTGGCCGGGGAATCCAGCGCGCTGGCCGATGTAGAGGCCGTCAGCGAGGGTTATCCCCTGCGGGGCGATCTGAAGACCAGTAACAGCCTCGGGGGAGCCATCCGGGTGGCGGAGACTTCGCCCGCGCGCGGCGAAGCCTGGGCCGATGCCAAACTGCTTGCGCGTCTTGACGCGGACGTCGGGTCGGAGATCGGGCTGGGCGCCACTCGTCTGAAGATCACACGCGTGTTGCGCTACCGGCCGGACCAGGGATGGAGCTTCGTCGACCTGGCTCCCACGCTGCTGATCAACGAGGCCGATGTGGCCGCCACCGGGCTCGTGCAGCCCGGTAGCCGGGTGGATTACAGGCAGCTGTTCGCCGGTGATCCGGCTCCGGTCGAGTCCATGAAAGCCTACCTGGAAAGCCGACTCGAGCTGGGAGAATCCCTGCGGGACCTGGATGACGCCGGACCGGAGATCAAGTCCGCGCTCGAGCGTGCCCATCGATTCCTGCGTCTGGCCGCATTGGTCGGCAGTCTGCTGG
>CBDTYJ010000002.1:0-38007 GCA_965364575.1 uncultured Gammaproteobacteria bacterium | reverse complement strand
AGCGCGAGGTCCGAAGATCCCCCGCTTTCCCCCGTAGGGCGTATGCGGTATTAGCTCGAGTTTCCTCGAGTTGTCCCCCACTACTAGGCAGATTCCCACGCGTTACTCACCCGTCCGCCACTCGTCGCCAGAGAGCAAGCTCTCCGCGTTACCGTTCGACTTGCATGTGTTAGGCATGCCGCCAGCGTTCAATCTGAGCCAGGATCAAACTCTTCAGTTCAAAGTTTTGAGCTGACGAATAGATCCAACATACATCTCAAAGAGCTGACTGTTGGTTACTCGTAGCGATACTGCTTCCGCGAGCATCGGCACGAGCACCCACACAAATTACTTGGTTCTGATTGTTAAAGAGCGCTGACTCGCGATCTGCGAGGCAGACCAACAAGTGTAACGTACCTTCGTGCACTGTCAATACCCGGGGGAGGTGATCCGCCGGGTATCTGGCGTCGAGAGAAGGCCCGCCGATAAAGGCGAGGCGCGCATTATAGACACTGCCCGCCTGCCGTCAACACCTGTATCCGGATACCCGTTCCGAGCCCCTCCCGTGACCCGCTAGAACCGGCCTTTTCCGCCTCGATGCAGGCGATAAAATGGGGCCATGGACCGTCGCCCGCCCGATCCGACCGCCCAGGCCGGGCCCCGCAAGGGGCTGGTATGGGATCTGCCCGTCCGCCTTTTCCACTGGCTGCTGACGCTCACGGTGCTGGGCTCATGGGCCACCCATGAGTTGGGGGTGAGGTACATGGAGTGGCACATGCGCCTCGGCTATGTGGCGCTGGGGCTGGTCGTGTTCCGGATCGGATGGGGGTTTTTCGGCACCCGCCATGCGCAATTCGCCGCCTTCCTGGCCGGGCCGAAGACAGTGGCCACCTATGCCCGCGACTGGTTCGGGGGACGGGTAAAGACCCGCGCCGGTCACAATCCCCTGGGAGGATGGGCCATCGTCGCCATGCTCGCGAGCGTGGCGGTCCAGGCGGTCAGCGGGCTGTTCAACAGCGATGACATCCTGACGACCGGTCCGTGGCGGCCCGCCGTATCCGAGGCATTCGCCGACCGGATGGCGGCCCTGCATTCGGTCAACTTCGACCTCCTGACCGGCCTGATCGCGCTGCATTTGATCGCCGTCTCCGCCTACTGGCTGCGGTTTCGCATCAATCTGCTGCTGCCGATGCTGACCGGCAGGAAAGAAGCGGAACCCGGATCGTATATCGTCAGCCAGCGACTCGGGATCGCGCTGGCCGTCGTCATCGTCGCGGCGTTGCTGGTGGCGGCGCTCATTATGATCGCCCCGGAACCGGACCCCGCCGAGCTGTTTTTCTGACGGGGCCCGGAGCGGGTCTCAGTCGTCTTCCCGGAACTTGTCGTGACAGGCCTTGCAGGCCTCGCCCATCTCCAGGAAGGCGGCGGTCACTTTCTCCAGGTCTCCGGATTTCGCCACGGAAGCCAGGGCCGCGCTTTTCTCCCGGGCATCGGCGGCACGCTCCAGGAACTCCTCGTGTTCCTCCCAGATAACATCCAGCGCCTCCGTGTCCAGCGGGAACTCCCGGGTATCGGTTCTGAAAGCATCCGGGATCATGGTCATGGAGAACGCGATGCGTTCTGCGTACACCTGGAAGCGCTCCGGATCGTAGGGGATCTTCTGCTTGACCATGCCCGCGGCCGGCCCGGTGTTCCAGCCGGCGATCTCCAGCACGGCCTGGCGTATCTCAGCGGCTTTTTCCGCCTGTTCCAGATCCAGGGCCTGGGCGGCGCCGGCCGCCAACAGCGTGCAGGCTAAAGTCAGTGTCTTGAACATACGTCATCTCCAGTTTGTCGAATCGGACCTCGGATAGCCGGGCTGCCTCGGATCGCGGCGCCGCCGGATTCAGCTCACCCGCACCCGGGCGAAGCGGCGTTTGCCGACCTGCACGACATAGGCACCGGGCTCCAATACCATGCCACGGTCGCTGACCCGTTCGCCATCCACGCGCACCGCGCCCTGACCGATCATGCGGAAAGATTCGGAGTTGCTGGCCGTCAAACGGGCCTGGCTCAGCACGGCCGCGATGCCCAGGCCGCCTGCCTCGCCGTCCAGCGCGATCTCCGGCATGTCCTCGGGCAGCGCCCCGCCGCGGAACCGGGCGATGAACTCCTCCCTCGCCGCCTCGGCCGCTGCTTCGTCATGGAAGCGGGCGACGATCTCCTGCGCCAGCTGGAATTTGACATCGCGGGGGTTCATACCCTCCCCGACCTGCCGCCGCAGGGTCCGTATCTCGGCCGCCGGCCGGAAGCTCAGGAGCTCGAAGTAACGCCACATCAGCTCGTCGGAGATCGACATGAGCTTGCCGAACATATCGCGCGGGCTTTCGGTGATACCGATGTAGTTGTCGAGCGACTTCGACATCTTCTGCACACCGTCCAGGCCCTCCAGCAGCGGCATGGTCAGGACGATCTGCGGTGCCTGACCATAACTCTGTTGCAATTGGCGGCCGACGAGCAGATTGAATTTCTGATCGGTCCCGCCCAATTCCACATCCGCCGACATGGCCACCGAGTCGTAGCCCTGGACCAGCGGGTAGAGAAACTCGTGGATGGCGATCGGCTGCCCCGCCTCATACCGTTTGCTGAAGTCATCCCGTTCCAGCATCCGCGCCACGGTATGACGTGCCGCCAGCTGGATCAGCTCCGCCGCGTCCATGGCGCCCATCCAGCTGGAATTGAACATCACCAGGGTCCGCTCGGGATCCAGGATCTTGAATATCTGCGCCTCGTAGGTGCGGGCGTTGTCGATCACTTCTTCCCGGGTCAGGGGCGGCCGCGTGGTGTTCTTGCCGGTGGGGTCCCCGATCATGCCCGTGAAGTCGCCGATCAGGAATATGACCTCGTGGCCGAATTCCTGGAACTGACGCATCTTGTTGATGAGCACCGTATGGCCCAGGTGGAGATCCGGCGCCGTGGGGTCGAATCCGGCCTTGATCTTGAGCGGCTTGCCGGTCCCCAGGCGCTCGATCAGCTCCGACTCCACCAGAATTTCATCGGCGCCGCGCTTGAGTTCTTCCATCTGGTCTTTGACGGAAGCTATTGGTTCTTCTGACATTAATTAGCCCAAAAATGAGAACTACCACGTTGACCGGCCCGGTGTGTCCGGCTACCTTATGCTGAATTCTGCTGGGATTCCCGAGATGAGTCGAGTCAAAAGCGCGCTACGACACGACTATAAGCCTGGTTTAAGTCCGGCCCGGCCGCGGCGGTCTGCCGTATGGCTCTCGGGTGGCTGTGCCGCGCTGATGGCCGGGTTGATCGCCGTCTGGCTCGGCTCCGGCGGGGAACCGCCTGCAGACGTCGAACTGTCCGAAACCACCGAGGCGGGCGACGACGGCAGGGAGTTAAAGCGGATCGAGCTGGCTCTGCCCCCCCGCCCCGAGGGTGACACCCCCGGGGCGGTTCCGGTTTTATCGGCCCGTGATCGTCCGGCGAGCGATGCCGTGCAACCCGCGGCCAGCCTGGCGGCTGAGACATCCGAGACGCCCGGGACGGCTGACTCGGGGGTCCCGGATACGACCGACGCGAAAACCGAGGTGGTCGCGCCGCCGGGCGAGATCACCCGGGTGACCGTCAAATCCGGCGACACGCTGGATCGCCTGTTCCGGCGCAACGGTCTCAGTATCGCCGATCTCGCGCTGATGCTGCGGCTCAAGGAAGCGCGCAACGGACTGGCCCGGATCCTGCCCGGTGACAAGATCGAGATCCGACATGAGCATGACAGGGTGCTCGAACTGAGCCGGCGACTGACGGAAGAGCTGACTCTCAAACTGGTCAGGGACGAGGATGCGTACGCCGCCGAGTTTATCGCCCATCCGGTCGATCGCCACGTGAGCTATGCCCAGGGACGTATCGAGTCGTCCCTGTTCGAAGCGGGCACCGAAGCCGGTCTGTCGCAAACGTTGGTCATGAACCTGGCCGGGATCTTCGCCTGGGACGTGGACTTCGCCCTCGAAATCCGCAGCGGCGACAACTTCGCGCTGGTCTACGAGGAGATCTGGCAGGACGGTGTGAAGCTGCGGGACGGCGAGATCCTCGCCGCCGAATTCATCAACCAGGGCCGCAAGGTCCGGGCGCTGCGTTACGAGGACCCGGAGGGCCGCGTCGATTACTACACGCCCGAAGGGTTAAGTATGCGCAAGGCCTTCCTGCGGTCTCCGGTGGACTTTGCCCGGGTCAGTTCCAATTTCAATCCCAATCGTCTGCACCCGGTGCTCAAGACCCGGCGTCCGCATCGGGGCGTCGACTACGCCGCCCGAACCGGCACGCCGATCAAGGCGGCCGGGGACGGCAAGATCATCTTCCGCGGCCGCAATGGTGGATACGGCAACTGCGTCATCATCCAGCACGGTGGCAACATCACCACGCTCTACGCCCACCTGTCGAAATACGACCGTAACGCGCCGCTGGGCAAGCGCGTCCGGCAGGGTCAGGTGATCGGCTATGTCGGTTCGACCGGTCTGGCGACGGCGGCCCATCTGCACTACGAATACCGGCTAAACGGCGTCCACCGGAATCCGCGCACGGTGCCGCTGCCCGAAGCAGATCCTATCCCCAAGCAGTACCGGGCCATGTTCGAAGAGGCCAGCCGGCCGCTCATCGCCAAGCTGGATGCGCTCAGCCAGACCCGACTGGCCGCCCGGTAATGCTGCCAACTATGCCCGTCCCGGGCGCGCCCTGACATGAGCAGGTATTACATCGGCCTGATCTCCGGCACCTCGATGGACGCCATCGATGCCGTCGTCGCGAGCTTCGACGACGGCTGCAGGGTCCACGCGGCTCACTCCCACCCGATGGCCGCGACGACACTCGAAAGGCTGCGCCATCTCGTCGAGCATCCGGCCGAGGCCGGCCTCGGACACGTGGGCGCTCTCGACACGGCGCTCGGACATGAGTTCGCCGCCGCTGCCCTCGAAGTGCTGGAGACCAGCGGAGTCGGATCGAAGGACGTACATGCCATCGGCAGCCACGGTCAGACCGTATTCCACGCGCCTTCGGGCCCGTTGCCGTTCTCGATACAGCTCGGCGATCCCAACGTCATCGCCATCGTCACCGGCATACAGACCGTGGCCGATTTCCGCCGCCGGGACATCGCCCTGGGGGGTGAAGGTGCGCCGCTGGTCCCGGCTTTCCATCAGGCAGCCTTTAGCGATTCCGCCGAGCCCCGCGTGGTGCTCAATATCGGCGGCATCGCCAACGTCACGGTGCTGCTGCCGGGCGCGCCGGTGGCCGGTTTCGACACCGGCCCGGGTAATACGCTGATGGACGCCTGGTCCCGGCTCAAGCGCGGACAGCCCTACGACGAGGGCGGCGAATGGGCGGCGTCTGCAGATGTCGACGAGGAACTGCTCGAGGCCCTGATGGAGCACCCGTTCTTCGCCCGCCCCTGGCCCAAGAGCACAGGTATCGAGGACTTCAACATGGCGTGGCTGCAGGGCGTGCTGGACGATCTGCGCCATCCCCGGGAGCCGGCAGCCGTCCAGGCGACTCTGTGTGCCCTGTCGGCCCGCACCGCCGCTGACGCTATCTGTCGGGCGTGCCCGGATCCGGGCACACTGTTTGTCTGCGGCGGCGGCGCCCACAACCTGACGCTCACGCGGCAGATCGATGCATATCTCGACGGCTGGCGGCTGGCGCCGACGGACGAACTGGGCATCGGGATCGACTGGGTGGAAGCGGCGGCCTTCGCCTGGCTGGCCCACCGCAACCTGGCCGGTCTGCCTGGCAATATCCCGGCGGTGACGGGCGCATCCAGAGAAGCCGTGCTGGGCAGTGTGTTCCGGGGCTAGAACCGGCTCTTTACCGGAATTTCAGCGTGATCCCCAGGGTCTGCAGATAATCGGCTTCCTGGTTCAGGTCGGCCCGGGTCAGCGGATGCTCGTCCAGCCAGTGTTCCGGAAATGTCAGCCTCAGACCCTCCCGCTTGGGCTTTAGCCGGACGGCGGGCAGGCTGCCGTCCGAGCGGGCACGATTCAGGACCACCGCCAGACGCAGGATCACGATCAGCCGCCGTGTCCTGGACGCCCAGCCGGCGGGCAGGCCGGCAAGAAACTCGCTGCGGATCCGCCGCCGGTGGTTGCCGACCAGTGCAGCGACCAGACGCTGCTCGCCGGTGGAGAATCCGGCCATGTCCGCATTCTGCAACAGATAGGCGGCGTGGCACTGATGGCGGGCGTGAGCGATATCCATGCCGATTTCATGCAGGCGGGCGGCCCAGCCGATCAGTCGGCCCGGCATGTCTCCATCGAGGTCCCAGCTGTCCCTGACCTGTCCCAAAAGGACCTTCGCGGTAGCGGCCACCCGGGCGCCCTGGTCCGGGTCCGCATGGAATCGACGGGCCATGGAATCGACACTGCGCTCCCGGGCGTCACGATCGGTTATCCGCCCGAGCAGATCGAATAACAGTCCCTCCCGCAGGGCGCCGTCCGCCGCCATCATCGACTCGATCCCCAGAGCATCGAAGACCTCGGTCAGGATCGCCAGGCCACCGGGATACACGGGTGCCCGCTGCTCGCTGAGATTGGGCGGCCGCTCGCGGCCGAGATGGCGGCAGTCGATCAGCCTGCCGATGAGTTGTTCGAGACCGTCGCGGCTGATGATGCCCGAGGGATTGCCCTCGCCGGCCAGCTGTCGGGCGGTCGAACGTATGGTCCCGGAGGTGCCGAATGCCCGGGACCAGCCGTCGCCGCGAAACCGCGCGGTCACCGGCTCCAGTTCCTGGCGGGCCGCCAGCCTCGCCTTGCGGAACCGGCCGGCGGTGACGCGCCCGCCGGCAAAGAACTCTCTGCTGATGCTGACGCACCCCATGTAGAGACTCTCGAGGATTCGCGGCCGGTACTCACCGCCGATGATCAGCTCGGTGCTGCCGCCGCCGATGTCCACGACGAGGCGGTTTCCGGACTCCGTAGGCAGGCTGTGGGCCGCGCCGAGATAGACCAGACGGGCCTCCTCGACACCGGAGATCACCTCGATGGGATGGCCCAGCGCAGCCTCCGCCCGCTCCAGGAAGACGCCGCGATCCCTGGCCCGGCGCAGGGTGTTGGTGCCGACGGCCCGGACGCTCCCGGCGCTCATGTCGCCGAGCCGCTCACTGAATCGCCGCAGGCAGGCCAGCGCCCTGGCCATCGCAGCATCGGACAGCGCGCCACCCGGCTCGAGACCGGCCCCGAGCCGCACCATTTCCCGGAGGCGGTCGAGGATCACGAGCTGGCCGCCGTCCAGGCGGGCCACGACCATGTGAAAACTGTTGGAGCCGAGATCGACGGCGGCGATGATGCGGCCGGGGGAGGGGAATGAGTCCCGGCCGATGCTGATCACCGCAGTGGCTTAGATGCTGAAGGAGGAACCGCAGCCGCAGGTGGTCGTCGCATTCGGATTTCGGATCACGAACTGGGCGCCCTCGAGATCTTCCTTGTAGTCGATCTCTGCGCCCATCAGGTACTGGACGCTCATCGGGTCGACGAGCAGCACCACGCCGCCGTTCTCCACCTGGACGTCACCGTCCTCGATCTTCTCGTCGAAGGTAAATCCGTACTGGAATCCGGAGCAGCCGCCACCGGAGATGAAAACCCGGAGCTTGAGTTCGGGGTTTTCCTCTTCCTTCAGCAGCTCGGAGACCTTGCTGGCCGCTGCATCCGTGAAGACCAGCGGCACGGATGGCGCGGTGGGAATGTCATGTGTCTGTGCCATGGCGTTTCCTGGCTGGAAGACCGTCCAGCGAATCAGATAATCAGCTTCCCATTCTATAGGTTCAGGACCGCTCCAGCGAATCCTCGGGCGCGTCAGCCGCGGCCCCGGTCTTCTTCCCCGCCTTCTCGGCCGCTGGCGCGAGACCAGGCACCTCCGGCCGACCGGGGGTCTGGTGGATGAGCTTGCCGTTCACTTCCGCGCCGATCGCCATCTCGATCAGGTTGTAGACGACATCTCCTATGACCTTGGCGGTCGGCCCCAGTTCCACCCGCTCGCGCACCTCCACATTGCCCTTGACGGTGCCGTTGAGCACCAGGTCGGGCACCCTCACATCTCCCTCGATCACGCCCTCCTCGCTGACGCTCAGGGAGCCGGGCCGGTCTTCTTCGGTGCTGACGTTGCCGTGGACCAGGCCATCCACATGGAGACCGTCGGCGAATACCACATCGCCGTCGACGCGGGTGCCAGCACCGATCAGGGTACGTATTTCCGATTTGCTGCGGTGTTGCTTGCGAAACATCGATTACCTCTCAATTGCCCGTCACTCGCCATGGGAAGCTGCCCGTGACCGGGTCCTCGGATTTGCGCGACGGCTGCATCGTCACTTCGACCAGCCGCGGCTTGAAGTCGCCTGGCAGCTTTACATCCTGCCGGACGATCTGGAAATACTGGAAGGAATATCGCAGACCTGACCCGTCCTCCGCCACCTGCCCGACCGGCAACTGCGTCGTCTGGCCACCCTGCTCGCCCACCACCGCGACCTTGACGATGCCTTTCCGGCGGCGGTTCTGACTGCCGGCCTGCACCAATACCAGCCTCAGTCGATAGCTGCCGCGTTCGGCGCCCGGAGAGACCTGTACGGTCTGGATCTGCAGACCGGTGCTGCCGTCCGCCGGCGACATGATGCCTCGATAGAAGGCCAGCTCCTCTTTGAGTTCCGCTATCTGGGACTGCAGATCGTCCAGATCGCCAGTGACGCGCTCATAGCCTTCCTGCTCTACCCGGCCGGTCGTGCGCAGCAGGGCCAGATCCCACCGCAGAGCTTCGTTCTCCGCGTCTAGCTCAGCGATACGCTGGGCCAGGCGGTCACGAGTCTCCGCTGCTGCCCAGGCATCGTAACCGGCGGCGCGACGCCCCCATTCGAAGGCGCCGCCCAGGGCGATCAGGCCGAGGACCGCGGCGAGACCGAGCGCGACCCGGGAGCTCAGGCGGGCGCGGGAAGTGACGACGAGTCGCGATGACATGGCGCGGGCTATCCCCTCGTGTACCCGGTCCGGACCGCCGGACGGCGCGAATTAGCGGCGGCCACGGGTGCCGCCCAGAGCTTTGTCGGCGGGGGCCTCCGGGAACAGGAGCGGGCGCAACTCTTCAAGCGCGCGCCGGTACACGCGGCGCTTGAAATAGATGACGTTTTTCAGCGGGAACCAGTAGTCGACCCAGCGCCAGCGGTCGAACTCGGGTTTTGGCGTAGTGTCGAAGCGCAGGCGTGACTCCGGGCTGAGCAGCCGCAGCAAATACCATCGCTGCTTCTGACCGATGCACAGGGGCTGACTGTTGCGCCGGACGTAGCGTCGCGGCAGACGATAGCGCAACCAGTCGCGGGTCTGCCCGACCAGCTCCACATCATCCGGCGTCAGTCCGATCTCCTCGGCGAGTTCCCGGAACATAGCGTCTTCGGGATCCTCGCCCGGCTGAATACCGCCCTGGGGAAACTGCCAGCCGTCGCGGCCGGCTCGACCGCCCCAGAACAGTCTTCGATCACCGTTGGACAGGACGATACCGACGTTGGCCCGGAAGCCTTCCTCGTCGATGAAATCCGTCATGCAGGAACAATCCTTTACTTGGCCGGCATTCTTCCATAAATGGCCGCCGGCGAACAACAGCGGGCCGGAAACTGGCGAAGTCGTCCGCGACGAGCGCTCCGGCGACCGCCGCTCGGCGCCCTCGATGCCTTGTTGGGGTCGCGCCTGTGCCGGATTTCGATCAGGGGTCGGCTCGGCGGCGGCGGGGCTCAGGACGCGGCCCAGCGCACCAGATCCCGACCGTCGGCCTTCGCCCGGTAGAGCTGCACGTCGGCTTCCGCGATCAGCTTTTCACCGACGGACTTCAGATCAATGACGCCGGCATCCGGCCGGACCGAGGCCATGCCCACCGAGACGGTGATCTCGACCTGCTGATCCGGCCCGAAACAGATCGGGCTGCTGGCTACCGATTTGCGGATACGCTCGGACAGGCCGATGGCATCCTCGGCCCGGGTATCCGGCAACAACAGTGCGAACTCCTCTCCTCCATAACGGGCCGCCACGTCGCTGGCGCGGACCTCCATCTCGATACGGTCGGCGATCTCGCGCAGCACCCGGTCCCCGGCCAGGTGGCCATGGGTGTCATTGACCCGTTTGAAATGATCCACATCCACCAATACGCAGGTCAGGGTCGTCGCCGCCCGCTGGGCCCGGGCCAGTTCCTCGGTCAAACGGCTCTGCAGATAGCGACGGTTGCTCAGGCCCGTGAGCACGTCGGTCAGGCCGCTGCGGACCAGGCGCGCGCGGTTGATGGCGTTCTCCAGACAGACCGCCGTGACATTGGCCAGGTGCTCGAGGAAATCGGTGCCGTGATGGCGGGTGAAGCGGTGGTCGTCGACGCTGCCGAAATTCAGCGCGCCGAGCAGGTGGGTCTGCCGGCGCAGCGGCAGGATGGCGATCGAGGCCAGCCCCTGCCGGCCGGGGAACAGCAGTTGATGGTCGGCACCGATGTAGGGCCCCAACCAGGATTTGTAGAGGGTCGCGAATTGCGGAGCGAGGCCCGCCACGGCGTCCACGAAGAGCACTTCCGGGCGGTTCTCGGTGGAGAAACTCTCGCTTTGGGCCAGGTGCCTCACCTCGTGCTGGGGATCCACCAGAACGAGACTGACCGCATCCAGGCCGTGAGACTCGCGCAGACCGTCGACGATCTGGTCGAACAGCGCCACCAGCGACTCGGCCTGCAGCAAGGCGAGTTCCCGCTGCTGGGCCCGTTTGAAGATCTCGTGGTTGTCCTTGGCCTCCCGCCGCATGAGCGCGATCACTTCTCGAAGATATCTCGGGTCGCTGGTCTTATCCGCCATCTCCGCTCTCCTTCCGGATCTTTGTTCGATCGCCGCTCAGCGCAGGAACAATTTGTACAGCAGATTCTGTAGCCAGCCGCCGTGCGGCGCGTAGAGCACCCTGGCGGTGTTGATAAGAGGCCGTGACAGCACCGCCTTGTGGTGGGAGAAGGTCAGAAAACCCTCATAGGCGTGGTAGTGGCCCATGCCTGAATCACCGACGCCCCCCACGGGCAGATCCTCGGCGAGGAAATGGGTGATGGTGTCGTTGACACAGACACCGCCTGAATGCGTGTGGTCCAGCACCCGCTGCCGGCGCCTGGGGTTCCGGTCGAACAGGTTGATGGCCAGCGGTCGCGGCCGGCTGTTGATAAACGCCAGCGCCTCATCGAGCTCGCGGTACGGCACGATTGGAAGGATCGGCCCGAAGATCTCTTCACGCATGAGGCGCATCTCCGGGCGCGCACCGCGGACCAGGTGTATCGGCATTTTGCGCGAGCCGGGCGTCTGCGACTCCCCCTCGGGGCTCAGCACGATGATCTCCGCGCCGCCGGCGCGGGCTTCTTCCAGATAAGCCTGCAGGCGCTCCCACTGACGGTCGTTGACCACGCTGGTGTAGTCCTCGTTGCGCACCATGTCCGGGTACATCTTCTTCAGTGCCGCGCTGAACTCCCGGACGAACTCGTCCACCCGGTGCTCGGGGCACAGAACATAGTCCGGCGCGACACAGCTCTGCCCCGCATTCAGCGCCTTGCCGAAACAGATCCGCTCGGCGGCCATCTTCATCGGCACGTCTTCGGCGATCAGGGTGGGCGACTTGCCGCCCAGTTCCAGGGTCACCGGGGTCAGGTTCTCCGCCGCCGCCGCCATGACCTGCCGCCCGACCTGGGTCGAGCCGGTGAACAGCAAATGATCGAAGGGCAGCGCCGAGAAAGCCCGACCCGCTTCCACTTCCCCGAGCACGACCCCGACCTGGTCCTCGTCGAAGGCGTCGGCCAGCATCCTGCTCATGACCGCCGCCGTGGCCGGCGCCGACTCCGACATCTTCAGCATGACCCGATTGCCCGCAGCCAGCGCGCAGGTCAGCGGACCCATGGACAGAAATACCGGGTAGTTCCAGGGCACGATGACCCCGATGACACCCTTGGGCTGATACACCACCCGGCAACTGGTGGTCGCCAGGAGCAGCCCCGCCTGGCGCCGGGACGGCCGCATCCAGCCGCGGACGTGGCGCCGCGCATAGCGGATCCCCTGCACCGAACCCAACAGCTCTGCCAGTGTCTCGTGGCGCGATCTGCCGCCGAAGTCCTGGTGCACGGCATCCGCGAAAGCGTCCCGATGTCCGATCAACGCGCTCTTGAGCCGCTGCAGATCCGCACGCCGCCGCCGGGCGTCCGGCATGGGTGCGGCATCGAAGGCCGCACGCTGGGCCCGGAACATGGCCCGCATCCGCTCTATCTCATGCTGCTCGTGGATCAGGGATGGGTTGGCGGCCATCTTTAGCTTCTCCGAATATATCGACTAACTGGACTATAAAGCCCGGTCGGGCATGAATCCAGACGAGGGCCGGGCCCCTGTTAACTGGTCTATCATGAGAACCTCGACCCGTTCCGATACACATCCGCACCTTGGGGGGCAGGGATGAAAGCTAGAGCAGCCGTAGCCTGGGAAGCAGGCAAACCACTTGAGATCGAGACCGTCGATGTGGCGGGCCCGAAAACCGGCGAAGTGATGGTGAAGCTGGTCGCCACCGGGGTCTGCCATACAGACGCCTTCACCCTTTCCGGAGAAGATCCGGAGGGCCTGTTCCCGGCCATCCTCGGCCACGAGGGGGGTGGCGTGGTGGTCGAGGTCGGCGACGGCGTGAGCAGCGTCAAACCCGGCGATCACGTCATCCCGCTCTATACCCCCGAGTGCGGCAGCTGCGACTTCTGCACGTCCGGCCGGACCAATCTGTGCCAGGCGATCCGGGTGACCCAGGGCCAGGGCCTGATGCCGGACGGCAGTTCCCGATTCTCGATCGGCGGCAAACCGCTTTTTCACTACATGGGCACATCCACATTCTCCGAATACACGGTTTTGCCGGAAATCTCGGTGGCGCGGATCAATCCCGAGGCACCGCTGGACAAGGTGTGCCTGCTGGGCTGCGGCATCACGACCGGCATCGGCGCCGTGCTGAATACGGCCAAGGTGCGGCCGGGGGCCTCTGTGGCGGTGTTCGGCCTGGGCGGCATCGGCTTGTCCGTCATCCAGGGGGCAGTGATGGCGGGCGCCGAGCGGATCATCGGCGTCGACCTCAATGCAGACAAGTTCCCGATGGCCGAGGCCATGGGCGCGACCGATACGGTCAACCCGTCGGATCACCCGGCTCCGATCCAGGAGGTCATCGTCGAGATGACCGGCGGTGGGGTCGATTATTCCTTCGAATGCATCGGCAACGTGGATGTGATGAGGTCCGCGCTGGAGTGCTGCCACAAGGGCTGGGGCGAATCCACCATCATCGGCGTGGCCGGCGCCGGCCAGGAGATCCGCACGCGACCGTTCCAGCTGGTGACCGGCCGGGTCTGGCGCGGCACTGCCTTCGGCGGCGTGAAAGGCCGCAGTCAACTGCCGGGCATGGTGGATCAATACCTCTCCGGAGAGATCAAGGTCGACGAGATGATCACCCACCGCTTCCCGCTGGAGCGGATCAACGAGGCATTCGACGTCATGCACGAAGGCAAGAGCATCCGCTCGGTCATCGGATTCTGATATGAGCGGGCAGTCGAAACCCGAGATCAGGGCGCGGCACCGGAGTTTTGGCGGCGAGGTGTTGTTCTGCAGCCATCGCTCCGCGCTCTGTGACGCCGAGATGCGTTTCGCGGTCTACCTGCCGCCGGCCGCCCGCAAGGGACCGGTGCCGGCCTTGCTGTGGCTTTCCGGGCTGACCTGCAGCGAGGAGAACTTCATGATCAAGGCGGGCGCCCAGGCCCACGCGGCCCGGCTCGGGCTCGCCCTGGTCGCGCCGGATACGAGCCCGAGAGACACCGGCATCCCGGGCGAGGACGACGAGTGGGACCTGGGCAGCGGCGCCGGCTTCTATGTGGATGCGACGGCCGAACCGTGGGCGCCTCATTACCGGATGCAAAGCTGGATCAATGACGAATTGCGGGCACTGATCGCCGAGGCATTCCCCATCGACGGTGGGCGGGTGTCGATCAGCGGACACTCCATGGGTGGCCATGGTGCCCTGGTCAGCGCGCTGCGCCACCCGGGCCTGTATCAGTCGGTCTCGGCGTTTTCCCCGATCTGCTCGCCGCTCAATTGCCCCTGGGGCGAGAAGGCGCTCGGCGCCTACCTCGGTCCCCGCAGCGACGCCTGGGCGGAATACGACGCCTGCGCATTGATCGCCGCGGCCGAGCACACCGGCGAGATCCTCGTCGATCAGGGCGCGGACGACGAGTTCCTCGATACCCAGCTCAAGCCGGATCTGCTCGCAGCGGCCTGCGACGGCGCCGGGTGGACGCTGACCCTGCGGCACCAGCAGGGCTACGACCACAGCTATTACTTCGTGGCGTCCTTTATCGCCGATCATCTGGACTGGCACGGGCGCCGACTGGGCTGCGCGGACTGATGACGGACTGATGAGCTTACCCATGATCTGCAAGCCACCGGGAGCGGAGGCGCGGCTATGACCGCGGCGGTGATCGCATCCAGTTCCCAGCTGGCGGCCGACGCCGGCGCCGCGGTGGCCGGGGCCGGGGGCAATGCGGTGGATGCGGCCGTGGCCGCCTGTCTGGTATCCATGACCACCGAGCCCGGGGTCTGCTCCCTGGGCGCCAGCGGTTTCGTGACCCTCTGGGCTCCGGATGGTGACCCGCTGACCATCGACGGCTATTCAGAGATGCCCGGACGTGGCCTGGAACCAGAACGCATGGGGCAGGCCGCCTGGGAAGTGGAACTCGGCTACGGCGGGGGGATGCGCACCATCGTCGGGCCGGGTTCGGTGGCGGTCCCGGGCGCCATCGCGGCCATGGGCATGGCCTGCGAGCGCTACGGCAAGCTGCCCTGGCGAGAGGTGGTCGATCCGGCCCGGATCATCGCCGAGCGGGGCTTTCCCATGCCCTCGAATTGCCGATTCTTTCTGGAGTTCGCGGCGGAACCGATTATGGGCTGGGATGCCCGCAGCGCCGCAGCGCTGCGCGGGCCCGATGGCGAACTGCCGGCCGCGGGAAGCATCATGCGGATCCCCGGTCTCGCGAACAGTCTGGAGCGGATCGGCCGGCTCGGCGCTCAGGAGTTCTACACCGGCGAACTGGGTCATCATCTGGCGGATTTTGTCAGCGACGCGGGCGGCATGCTGAACCGGGCCGATATGGCCGCCTACGAAGCCGTGGAACGCGCCAGCCTGATCGTGGACCTGGACGGCTGGGAGATCGCCACCACCCCGCCGCCCGCGATCGGCGGGGCGACGCTGGTGGCGATGTTGATGCTGTCCCGGGACGTCGGGGCGGGCGGCTGGACCGGCGAGTCGGTCGCACGCATGGTGGAGGCCCAGCGCCGGGTCATCGAGTATCGCCGAAAGGTGCTCGCCACCAGCGACGATGTGGACCGTGATGTAGTCAGGCTGCTCGAGAGCATCCGCGACGGGAAGCCCCCGGGCCGTTCGGCCGAGACGGTGCACACCTCGGCGGTCGACAGCCGGGGCATGGGTTGCTCGATCACCATGTCCGCCGGCTATGGCTCCGGCGTATTGCCGACCGATACGGGCATCTGGCTCAACAACGCTCTGGGCGAGGTCGAGCTGACCACCGGCGGCCTGCTTCTCGAGACACCGGGCAAGAGACTCTCTTCCAACATGGCGCCTACGGTGGCCCGGCGCGCCGACGGCACGGTGCTGGCTGTGGGCTCCCCCGGGGCAGATCGGATCACCTCGGCCATCCTGCAAACCCTGATCAATTACATGCATTTCGGCATGTCCCTCAAGGAGGCGGTGGGTCATCCGCGGGCCCACGTGGAGATGACGGCCGAAGGCTGTCGCGTCGCCCACGAACCGGGCCTGCCGATGGAGGCCTGCACCCTGCCGCAGCGCCCGTTCGATCATTTGTCCATGTTCTTCGGCGGCGTCGCGGCGGCCAAGTGGGCGCCGGACTCGGGATTCAACATCGCCGGTGATCCGCGGCGCCAGGGTGGGACGGCCGTTGCGGATTAGGCGTCGGGCCCGGCGGCGGCGTGCCGGACCCCCGGCATGGCTGGGACTGGCCGTGGTGGCCGCGGCAGTCCTGTTCAGCTGCGCCAGTCTGGATCGGCCCTACTCCGGTCCGGTCAGCGATCACTACGACGGCCGTCGTTTCCATCTGGGCGATCAGCCCGTCAAAAGCCTGGGTGAAGTGCTCAGGTGGCAGCTCAACCGCGAGCCCGGCGATCCCTGGGTCCGGGATCTCGGGCCCGTGGAGGGGCCACCGCCCCCCGATCGGGTGCCGGGAACGGAACTCAGCATCACCTTTGTCAATCACGCCACGGTGCTGATCCAGACGGGCAACGTCAATCTGCTGACCGATCCGATCTGGTCAGAACGGGCCAGTCCGGTCTCCTGGTCCGGCCCGGCCCGTTACCGTCCGCCGGGACTGGCATTCTCCCGCTTGCCGCCGATCGACGTGGTGGTCATCAGCCACAACCACTACGACCACATGGACCGGGACACAGTCGGCCGGCTCCGGCAGGCACACGATCCGCTGTTCATCGTGCCCCTGGGCAACTGCGATTATCTCGGCCTGCGGGGAGACGAGCGCTGTCGTGAACTGGACTGGTGGCAGGACATCGAGGCGGCAGACGGGTTCCGGATCACTGCCGTGCCGGTCCAGCACTGGTCCAGGCGGGGCATGACGGACACCAACGCGGCGCTCTGGGCCGGCTACGTCATCGACGGTGGAGGACGCCGGTTTTTCTTCGCCGGCGACACCGGCATGGGCGATCATTTCGCCCGCATCCGTGAACGCATGGGACCACCGGATCTGGCGATCCTGCCGATCGGCGCCTATCTGCCCCGCTGGTTCATGTCCTACCAGCATATGGATCCGGCGGAGGCTGTCGCCGCCCATCGGCAGCTCGGCGCCCGCCGCAGCATGGCCATGCATTACGGCACCTTCCGCCTGGCCGACGAGGCCCAGGACCAGCCCAAGGAGGAACTCTTGAGCGCGCTGGATGCCGCCGGGCTGGATCGCGGGCTGTTCTGGATACCGCCGAACGGCCAGCGTCGCGACGCGGCAGCGCTGGATCTCGGGCTCGCGGCCCCGTGAGCGGGTGGCCAGACATGTTGCGATCAGGCTGATCGGCGTGGAGCCGGTCGTGGAGTGGCCCTACACGTGTCCCTTCTGCTGGGAAGAGAACACGGTGTTGATCGATCTGAGCGCACCGCCGGATTCCATGATCGAGGATTGCACCGTCTGTTGTCGGCCGATCCTGTTGGAGGTGTCCGTGTCGGCCGGCGAGGTCGTATCGGTGCGGGCCATCCGCGGAGATTGACCGGACCCTGCCGACACCGCTGTTCAGACTTCGATCTCGCCTCGCAGATAGTGGCGGGCGCGACCACCGATCTCGACCGTGTCGCCCAGCAGGCGGCAGAAAAGGGCGCCGCCGCGCGGCGAGATCTGCCTCGCCTTGAGCGTATTCCTGCCAAGGCGATCGGCCCAGTAGGGGATCAGGGTGCAATGGGCTGAACCGGTCACCGGATCCTCGTCGACACCGACCGCCGGGGCGAAAAAGCGGGAGACGAAATCCAGATCCTCGGCGCCGGCGGGCGCGGTGACGATGACACCGGTCCGGCCCAGTTCCGCCACTGCCCGGAAGTCCGGCTGCAGGCAGCGTATCTGCTCCTCGGTCTCGAATACGGCCAGATGATAATCGGCAGACAGGACCGCTTCCGGCTCCGCCCCCAGGGCCCGGGCGAGCCTCCCGCCGGCCCCGCCGGGCGTGGCGGGCCGGGACGGGAAGACCAGCACCAGCCGCCCATCCTCCCGGCGCACCGACAACATCCCCGACCGGGAATGGAAGCGGAGGGTCCCGGGCCCGGTCTCGAGATAGCGGGTGATGACCGCGGCGCTGGCCAGGGTGGCATGACCGCACAGCGACACTTCCGCGGCGGGTGTAAACCAGCGGATGTACCAGTCGTCGTCGCCCGGGACCAGGAATGCAGTCTCGGACAGGCCGTTCTCACGGGCGATCGCCTGCATGAGATCGTCTTCCAGCCAGCCTTCGAGGATGCAGACCGCGGCCGGATTTCCGGTAAACGGCCCCTCCTCGAACGCATCCACCCAGTAGATCGGGATGATCACAGATAACGCCGGATTTCCTCGTGGAGCCGGCCGTTGCTGGCCAGCACGCTGGTGGTGTCCAGCCCGACGGCGTCACCTTCCAGATCGGTAAAACGCCCGCCCGCTTCCTCCACGATCAGCGACAAGGCGGCGATATCGAGGATATTTACATCCGACTCCACCACGGCGTCGATGCGCCCGGAAGCCAGCAGATGGTAATGATAGAAATCGCCGTAACCGCGGATGCGGTCCACCCGGGTGACCACCTCGCCCCAACCGGCCCAGCGTTCTCCGCTGGCCAGGGTGCGCAGGTTGCCGGCGGACACCGCCGCCTGCTCCAGACGATCGATCTCGCTGACCCGGATCGGCTCGCCGTCCAGCCAGGCACCGCGGCCGGCTTCCGCCCAGGCCATCTCGTCGAAAGCGGGAGCGCTCGACACGCCGAGGATGATCCTTCCCGCCTGCATCAGGGCGATCTGGGTGGAAAAGAATGGATAGCGGCGGACGAAGCTCTTGGTGCCATCGATCGGATCGACCAGCCACAGAAACGGCGACTCGCCCTCGTCCCGCCCGGTCTCCTCGCCGTAAAAGCCGTGATCCGGGAAACGCAGGGATAGCGTCTTGCGGATCACCTGCTCCGCCTCGACGTCGGCACGGGTCACCGGGCTGTTATCTGCCTTGAGACTGACTTCCAGCTGGCTGCGATAGTAATGCCGGATGACGTCGGCGGCGGCGCGGGCGGCCTCGAGGGCGGCGGTCAGATAGGCGCTGGTTTCCATGGATGTCACGCTGTGGGCGGGAGACCTGATTCTAGTGTACCGGCTCCGGGACGGGTCCGGTTGACAGGTCTCACCGCGCTGCCTAGAGTGCCAGAACCTGCTCGGGTGCTCTCGACACAATGTGTCGGGATAACGGGAAGTCGGTGATCCGCACGCGGACAATCCGGCGCTGCCCCCGCAACGGTGATCGAGTCAAGGTCGCGTCACAGCCGGCTCCAGGAGCCGCAGCCACTGTCCATCGGGGACGGGAAGGCGACGTGACCGGGGTGGAATGCCCCGCTCGTCAGCCCGGAGACCGGCCCGACAGCACGTGACCGGATCTGCGTGGGGCGGACCGGCCGGGCAGAGTCTCCAGCTCTCCTGCCGCCAGCGCCTCCACCACCGGTTCCTTGTCGGTTTGGTGCGTGCGGGCGTGCGCGCAGCCGGAGACCTCGATGCAAAGATTGGCGCTCTCCGTCCTGGCCTGGCTGCTGATGTTGCCAGCCGTGGCGGACGATGGCCGGCGCGAGCTGCTGCCGGTGGTGGTGACCGCGACACGCACTGCGGTCGCTGCCGATCAGACCCTGGCGCCGGTCACCGTGATCGACCGGGAAGAGATCGAACGCAGCATGGCGGTCGATGTCGCCGAACTGCTCCGTTTCCATGGCGGGATCGAAGTGGCCCGCAACGGCGGTCCGGGTCAGGTCACATCGGTCTTCATACGCGGCGCCGAGAGCGACCACACCCTGGTGCTGATCGACGGCGTCCGCATCAACGCCGGCACCTCGAGCGCGGCGGCGATCCAGAACGTGTCGCCGGATATCGTCGAGCGTATCGAGATCGTAAAGGGTCCGCGCGCGGCGCTTTATGGCTCCGAAGCCGTCGGCGGCGTCATCAATATCATCACGCGACGGGATGACAGCGGGCTCCGGGCGAGGGCGGAGACCGGCGGCGGCCGTTATGGCACGCGCAAGGCGGCGGGTGAATTCGCCCTGGCCGGAGACGGCTCCGCCGGCGGCGTCAACGTCTCCTGGCTGGATACCGACGGCTTCCCGACCTTCCAGGCCAGCAAGGACGACGCCGGCTACGACAACCTGACGGTGGACGGCTGGGGTCAGGCCAAGCTCGGCATCGCCACCGCCAGCGCCCGTTACTGGCGTTCGCACGGCACCACCGAATATTCGGATTTCTTCCTGGCCCCGGTCCGGCAGGACTACACCAACAGCCTGGCCGACCTCCGCATCGAGGCGAATCTCACCGGAGACTGGCATACGCGGCTGACGATGAGCCGTTTCATCGACGAGATCGAACAGGGCCGCGGTGCAGCCAACCCCTCCGACTTCACCCGCACCGACCGGTACGAACTGGACTGGCAGAACCAGCTCGCGATCAGACCCGGACTGGAATTGATCGCCGGTTTCCACGGCAGCCGCGAACAGACCTCGGGCATCATCTTCGGCACACCCCTCGAGAAGCGCCCGGGCAGCGGTGACGTGCACCAGGACGTGGATGCCGTCTATCTCGAGTCCATCGGCGAGCTGGGACGGCACCGATTCGTCGCAGCAGTGCGGCGCACGGATCATGAGACGTTCGGTTCGGAGAACAGCTGGAATCTCGACTACGGCCTCGACCTGGGCCGGGGGCTCCGTTTTACCGCCGGCGCCGGCCGCGCATTCCGCGCCCCCGGCAGCCTGGATCTGTATGGTTTCGGCGGCAATCCGGATCTCGATCCGGAGATCTCGCGCAGCTGGGATTTCAACTTCATCCAGCAGATCGGCGACCGCCAGACCCTCCGGATCGGAGCCTTCAAGAACCGGATCGAGGATCTGATCGAGTTCGTGTTTACCGACCCGGCCAGTTTTATCGGCGAGAATCGGAACGTGGAGAAAGCCAGGATCACCGGCACCGAGATCGCCTACGAGTACGAGGGCGAACATTGGCAGCTGCGCGGCGAGGCCACGGTCCAGGATCCCCGTGACCGCACCACAGGTGAGAAGCTGCTGCGGCGGGCCGACAACCTGTTCACGCTCTCCATCGTCCGCCGTATCGGCGCCCACGAACTGGGCCTGAACCTGCTGGCCAGCGACGACCGGACGGACTTCGGTGGCGAGAAACTGGCCGGCTACGGGCTGCTCAACCTTTCAGCCCGGGCGCAGCTTTCCCGGCGCCTGACCCTGCGGGCCAAGGTAGAGAACCTGCTGGACAAGGACTACGAACTCGCCGCCGGCTACAACACCGCCGGCCGCGGCATATACGCCTCTTTGACCTACGATTATTGAAGACCGCCTGGAGACGATTAATGGGCAACCGGCTCAGCAAGATCTACACCCGCACCGGCGACGCCGGGACCACGGGCCTCGGGGACGGTACCCGGGTCGCCAAGGACCATCCCCGGGTCGAAGCGTACGGCTGTACGGATGAACTCAACAGCGCCATCGGCGTGATCCTCGCCAGCGGCGATATCCCCGAACCGATCGCGGCGGCTCTGACCGAAGTGCAGCATGATCTCTTCGACCTGGGCGGTGAACTGTGCATCCCCGGGAGCGAGGTGGTGATGGCCGCCGACGTGGAGCGGCTGGAGCGGGAACTGGATGCCCTCAACGGGACCCTGCCACCGCTGAAGGAGTTTATCCTGCCCGGCGGCGGCGCACCGGCGGCAGCCTGCCACATGGCCCGGACAATCTGCCGGCGCACCGAGCGCCGCGTTCTGAGTCTGGCCTCGAACGAACCGGTCAATCCGGAGATCGTGCGTTATCTGAACCGTCTGTCGGACCTGTTGTTCGTCATCGCGCGCGTCCTGGCGCGACGGGATTGCGGCCAGGAGGTGCTGTGGCGCCACGATCGCGGCCGCGGCCGCGGCGAGGACTAGCCGCCCGAGCGCTCCCGGGAGGCCTCCATACGCTCGCAGATCTGACCGATGCCCGCCAGCATCCGGGGCCCGGGCCGGGAGATCAGATCTCCGTCCACCAGATACAGATGGCCGGCCCGCACCGCGGCGATACCGTCGAATTCGCGCCACATGGCTAGGGCCTCATGGCCGGCATCGGCGGTCGCCAGCATGATCTCTGGATCCGCGGCCAGCACCCGCTCCGCCGAGACCTGTGCCACCAGCCCGGGAAGGGTTTCGAACACGTTGCGCCCTCCACAAAGCGTCATGGCCTGGCTGATGATCTGACGCCCGGTCACCGTGTACAGGGGCCGTTCCGAGATCTGGAAGAAGGCCCGCAGCACCGGGCGCCCGGCGTATCGCTGTCGCAGATCGGCAAGCTCGCGCCGGAATTCTTCCGCCCTGGGCGTCGCCGTCGCCTCGCTGCCGGTCAGCCGGCCGATCCGCTCCAGCGCGTCGGCGACCGAATCCAGCGTGTCGCCATCGATGACTTCGACCGGATAACCGTCATCCCGCAGCTGCTCGATCACCATCACGGGGGTGCCGCCGCCCCAGGCCAGCAGCAAATCCGGCCGCAGGCTCGTGATGCGCTCACGATCGAGTCGGAATGCGTCGCCGACCCGAGGCAGCCGGCGCGCCGGCTCAGGGAAATCGCTGTATTCCACGGTACCTACCAGCGTCTCGCCCGCGCCCGCGGCAAAAACCAGCTCGGCCAGGTGCGGTGCCAGTGTGATGACCCGCCGGGCCGGGGTGTCGCCGGTGCCAGATAGCGCAGCCTGGGACAGCAACAGGAAAAGGGCGCCGGCCAGCACGACCGGGGCCTGCAACCGGGCGGGGATCATATGGCGTAGCCGAAGACCGTCAACAGGGAGATCGCGGTGACCCAGATCAACAAGGTCCTGTTGATCAGCCGCATGGCCGCGCGCACCGGCTCTACGTTTGTCTCCGCCACATGGCTTGCGGTCCCGATGGCGCCGCGACCCGCGCAGGCCAGGATCTCGTCGTTGACGTGGAAGAACTTGTCGGAACAGGTGTCATAGTAGCCGCGCCAGTCCGACATCGCGTCCTCGAAGCTGCCGGCCATCGCGTAGCTAAGAGCCAGCAGTCGCGCCGGCAGCCAGGCCAGCACGCCGTAGACCGATTGCACGGCCGGCAGGTAGTCGGGATCGGCCTCGCCACCGGCCCGCGTCCGCGCGGTCTCGAAAGCCGCCCGACGGCGCATCAGATCCGCTACCCGGAAAGCCCACGCGCCGCTGGGGCCGCCGAGCATGAACCAGAAGATGACACCGAAGATCCGGTTGTTGGCCTGGGCCAGCACCGCTTCCTCCACCGCCAGCACGCGACGTCCCTCGCTGCCGGCGAGATCCGCCTCGGTCAGCTCCTTGGCGAGCCGCCTCGACGCTTCCTCGTCACCGCCCTCGACCGCCTCCAGGTAATCGTCGACCTCCCGCCCCAGATCGCGGGGGCCGAGGCTGAAGACGAGGACGACGGCAGCGAATGCGACCGCCAGCACACCCATCAGCACATGGCCGAAAAACACCATCAGGAGCAGCACCGGCAGCACCGGCACGATGACGATCAGGACCGCCAGCAGGACGGCGAGGACCCCCCGCTGACGTGCGAGCAGCTGGAAACCCCGGTCGAAGTAGGCGTCCAGCCCGCGCGGTTCTCGCAGCGACAGCATCCGCGTGGTGGTCCGCTCCAGGATCAGACCAAGGATGAGGGCGATCAGCTTCACGACAGACGTGGGAGTTCATTCATGAGGCGATTATACGCTCCGGTCTCGCACTTTCCGGTGCAGACCCGGCCAGTCGAAGCCGGGACCGGGATCGGTCTTGCGTCCCGGCGCCACGTCGCAGTGGCCGGCGATGCGTTCGGGGCTCATCCCGGGATAGGCCAGATCGAGCAGCGCGATGACGTCCACCAGCGCCTCGTACTGGGCGTCGGTGAAGTCACCCTGGTCAGTCCCTTCCAGCTCGATGCCGATGGAGAAGTCGTTGCAGCGTTCCCGACCCTCGTAGCTTGACAGCCCTGCATGCCAGGCGCGGCGATGGAACGGCACGAACTGGACCATCTCGCCGTCGCGGCGGATCAGCAGATGGGCCGAGACCTTGAGATCCGCGATCTCGGCGAAATAGGGATGGGCGGATGGGTTCAGCGCATTGCAGAACAGATGCTCGATCCACGGACCGCCGAATTCGCCCGGCGGCAGGCTGATGCTGTGGACCACGAGCAGGTCGGGCTCGCAGCCCGGCGGGCGCTCGTCCTGATTCGGCGAGGGCACCTGGCGGGCACGATCCAGCAGACCGCTCTCGGGATCCAGTTTCATCGGCGGCGGCGGGGCGTTCTGACCATGGCGCCGCATCATGCCCCGCGCGGCGTCCGCGCGTAAAGACTTGCGCCCGCCGTTCGGGCTGACCATCATCGACCAATGAGCACGCGGCTGCCCGATTTGGAGACGATGATCGCAAAGCTGGTGGCCGAGCCGTCGGTCAGCAGCGTCCAGCCTGGCCTGGACACCAGCAACCGGCGCGTGTGCGAACGGCTCGGCGACTGGCTGGAGACGCTGGGCTTTGCCGTATCCTTGCTGCCGGTACCGGGCCGCGAAGACAAATGCAATCTGCTGGCGCGGCTCGGCGATGGCGAGGACGGCCTGGTGCTGTCGGGTCACACGGATACCGTCCCCTGGGACGAGACCGGCTGGTCCTCGGATCCGTTCGCAGCGACCCGGCGCGAGGACCGGATCTACGGACTCGGCACCGCCGATATGAAATCCTTTCTGGCGCTGGCCGTCCGCGCGGCCCGTGATCTGGACGGCCATAAGTTGAAGGCCCCGCTGGTCATCCTCGCCACCGCCGATGAGGAGAGCACCATGAGCGGGGCCCGGGCCCTGGCGGCGACCAGGGAGCGACCGGGACGCTACGCCGTGATCGGCGAACCGACGAATATGCGGCCGGTCTACCAGCACAAGGGTGTCCTGATGGAAGGCATCCGCCTGCTCGGCCGTAGCGGCCATTCCAGCAACCCGGCCCTGGGGCGCAGCGCGCTGGAGGGGATGGCGGAGGTGATCGCCGTGCTCCGGACCCTGCAGCATGAATTCGCCGAACGTTTCCGGGAGCCGGCGTTCCAGGTGCCCGAACCGACCATCAACCTCGGCTACATCCGCGGCGGAGACAACCCGAACCGGATCTGCGCGGAATGCGAGCTCCACGTGGACGTCCGGCTCAATCCCGGCATGACCGTGAGCGGAACCCGGAAGCTGCTGCGCGAGCGCGTGGCTCAGCGGCTGGCCGGCAGCGGCCTGGAAGTAGAATTCCTGACCCTGTTCGAGGGAGTCGACCCGCTGCGCGGTGCGGACGGCCCGTTATTGTCCCACTGCGAGGCCGTCACCAGCCAGCGAGAGTCGGTCTGCTTCTGCACCGAAGGCCCGTATCTGCAGTCTCTGGGGATGGAGACGGTCATCATGGGTCCCGGATCCATCGACCAGGCCCATCAACCGGACGAGTATCTGAGCCTCGAACAGGCGGAGAACTGCGAACGGATACTGGCGGGTCTGATCCATCGCTTCTGTGTCGCCGGGGAACCAGGCGAAGCCTGATGAGCACGGACAACAGGAACCTGGTCGATCGCGACCTGGCTGTCCTCTGGCATCCATGCAGCCAGATGAAGGACTACGAGTCGCTGCCCATGATCCCGATCCGTCGCGGCCGCGGCGTGTGGCTGGAGGACTTCGACGGCAAGCGGTATCTGGACGCGATCAGCTCCTGGTGGGTGAATCTGTTCGGACACGCGAATCCGGAGATCAACGCCGCTATCCGCGAACAGCTGGATTCGCTGGAGCACGTCATCCTCGCCGGCTTCACCCACGAACCGGTGGTGCGGTTGTCCGAGCAGCTGGTAGCGCTGACCCCGCCGGGGCTGACCCGCTGCTTCTACGCCGACAACGGCTCTTCGGCGGTGGAAGCGGCGGTCAAGATGAGCTTCCATTTCTGGCGCAACCACGGTCAGGAAGCGAAGACCCGCTTCGTCACTCTGAGCAACAGCTATCACGGCGAGACCCTGGGCGCGCTCGCGGTGGGAGACGTCGAGTTGTACAAGGAGACTTACCGGCCGTTGCTGATGGATACCATCACTGTCCCCTCGCCGGATTGCTACCAGCGTGAGGCGGGGGAATCCTGGGAAGCCTTCAGCCGCCGGCAGTTCATCCACATGGAGCGCTGTCTCGAGCGCCACGGAGACGAGGTCTGCGCGGTGATCGTCGAGCCTCTGGTCCAGTGCGCCGGCAGCATGCGCATGTACGATCCTGTCTATCTGCGCCTGCTGCGGGATGCCTGCGACCGGTACGGCGTGCACCTGATCGCGGACGAGATCGCGGTCGGGTTCGGCCGCACCGGCACCCTGTTCGCCTGCGACCAGGCGGACGTCACGCCGGATTTCATGTGCCTGTCCAAGGGCCTGACCGGCGGTTATCTGCCGCTTTCGGTGGTGCTGACCACCGACCCGGTCTATGACGCCTTCTACGACGACTACGAGACTCTGAGGGCGTTCCTGCATTCCCACAGCTACACAGGCAATCCGCTGGGCTGCACGGCTGCGCTGGCGACCCTGGACATTTTCCGCAGCCGCGACGTGTTGGGGCGGAACCGGGAGCTGGCTCGCCATATGGCGGCGGCCGTGGCGGATATGCATGACCACCCGCACGTGGGCGAAATCCGCCAGCACGGCATGATCCTGGCAATCGAGATGGTGCGCGACCGGGCCCGCCGGGAACCCTTCCCCTGGCAGCAGCGCCGCGGGCTGGAGGTCTATCGCCACGGTCTCGAGCGGGGCGTGATCCTGCGCCCGCTCGGCAATGTCATCTACTTCATGCCCCCCTATGTGATCGAGGAGGCAGAGATCGATCTGATGGCGCAGGTGGCGGCCGAGGGCATCGATCGGGCCACGCGGCTGAAAGCAGCAGGCTGAGGGTGGCGAGGCGACCGCGGATCTACTGTCCCTCGCCGCTGGCCGAAGGCGCGGTGGTGACGCTGCCGGAGACCGCCGCCCGCCATTTAAGCAAGGCGCTGCGGCTGGGCCCTGGCGATCCAGTCAGGATCTTCGACGGCGCCGGCCGTGAGCACCGAGCGCGGTTGATCGAAGGGGGCCCGGGCATCCGCGCCCGCATCGGCCAGTCAGTGACGCCGCTCCCGGAGTCCCGCCTCGGGATCACCCTGATCCAGGGCATCAGCCGCGGCGAGCGCATGGACTTCGTCATCCAGAAGGCGACCGAGCTCGGCCTCACACGCATCGTCCCGGTACAGACCACGCGCAGCGTCGTGCGGCTCGACAAGGAGCGCGCCCGCCGCCGCCAACGGCATTGGCAGGGCGTCGCTGCGAGCGCCTGCGAACAGTGCGGCCGGAGCGTCCTGCCCGAAGTGGACCTGCCCCGGACCCTGGCCGACGCATTGGCTGACACAGGGGCCGAGGCGCCGGCGGTGATGAAGCTGATGCCCGACAGTGCCGCGCCGGGTATCCGGTCTTTGCGGCCGCCCGAACCCGGTGCCGTTTCCCTGCTGATCGGGCCCGAGGGCGGGCTGGACCCGGATGAGAAGGCGCTCGCCGGCCGGCACGGCTTCATCGCGGTCGGTCTGGGGCCCCGGGTGCTGCGCACCGAGACCGCGGCGGTGGTCGCCGTGGCCGCCTGTCAGCTTCTATGGGGAGATCTCAGCGCCAATCCGAGATGATCTGGTTGAGTTCCGCTTCGATACGTTCGAGATCAGGCACCAGCGGGTATTCGTTGATCATCCGGACGCGGCAGATAACGGGCGCAGTCTCTGCCCAATCCCGGCCGGGGTCGGCCGCGATGACGCTGGCACTGACCCGGACCAGCTGCGGCAACCCCTGGCTCAGCACGGCGAAGTATCCCCCCGGCAGTCCGGTGGTGGCGTGGAAGATCACGGCGCGGGTGCGGCTGGCGATCTCCGGCGCCTCGGCCCCGCAGGCGGATTCGAAAGAGACCAGCGGGATCTCGCGGCCCTTCCAGCCGACTTTCCCGATCAGCCAGTCCGGCCCGTGCTCCAGCAAGCGCAGCTGGCCGAGACCGGCCACTTCCGCCACGCATACCCGTGGCACGATCAGGCGCGCCCCCGAGATCGGCACCAGCAAACTGTAGAGTTCGTCTGCAGCTTCAGTCATGGTCGGTGCGATCCTCTACCAGAGCGCCGATGGCGGCCAGCAGCTGATGCTCCTGGTATGGCTTGCCGAGATAATCGTCGACGCCGGTCTCGATGGCTCGCGCCCGGTGCTTCTGCCCGACCCGGGACGTGATCATGACGATGGGGATGTGCTTGAGGCGTGGATCGTTGCGCACGTGAGTCGCGACCTCATAGCCGTCCATGCGCGGCATCTCGATGTCCAGCAGCATGATGTCCGGCATGTGTTCCTGCAGCAGAGCGATCGCGTCCACCCCGTCCTTGGCCGTGACAACCCGCATGCCGTTGCGTTCCAGCAGGCGCTCGGTCACGCGCCGCACGGTGATGGAATCGTCCACCACCATGACGAACACCCGCTCGTCCCGCTTCTCCGCCAGATCGGTCTCCGGATAGGCGGTCTCGATCTGGGGGCGGCTGCGGATCAACGCACCCGCGTCGAGGATCATGACGATGCTGCCGTCGCCGAGGATGGTCGCGCCCGACAGGCCGCGGATGCCCGATAGCTGGGGACCGAGGGTTTTCACCACGATCTCCCGGGCCCCCAGCATCTCGTCGGTCAGCAGCGCCGTCGAGGCCTCTCCGGCCCGCACCAGGATGACGGGGATGCTGGTGTCGTCCTCCGGGAGTGGCTGGGCGTGACCGTCCACCAGTGTCGCCAGATGGCGGAAGCTGTATTCCCGGTCACCGTAACGGTAAGGCACCGGTCGCTCGCCGAGATGGCGGGCCAGCTCCCGCCCGGGCAGCCGCACCACGCCCTCGACGGTGGGCAGGGGAAGCGCGAATAACTCGTCGGCGCAGCGGACGATGAGCGCCTGAGTGATGGCCCGGGTATAGGGCAGGCGAACCAGGAACCGGGTGCCCTCGTCCGGGCGCGTCTCGATGTGCATGGAGCCGCCGAGTTCGCGGATCTCGGTAGCGACGACATCCATGCCGACACCGCGTCCGGCCGCTTGGGTCAGCTGGACCGCCGTGCTGAAACCGGGTTTCAGGATCAGCTCTGCGGCGGCGTCGGCGCTCAGGGACTGTCCCTGCTCGATCATGCCCTGCAGCTCGGCGCGGCGCCGGATCGCTTCGAGGTCGAGACCGCTGCCGTCGTCAGCGACTTCGATAATGACCTCGGATCCTTCCCGCCTCAGCGCGATCTCGATGTGGCCCACTTCCGGCTTGCCCTTCTGGGCGCGGATCTCCGGCGGCTCGATGCCGTGGATGACGGCATTGCGGAGCAGATGCTCGAAGGGCGGCAGCATCCGGTCCATCACCTGCCGGTCCAGTTCGCTGGTGCCGCCCTGGATCTGCAACTCGGCATGCTTGCCGTTCTCCCGGGCGGCCTGGCGCACGATCCGGCTCAGGCGCTGGGCGTGGCGGCTGAACGGCACCATGCGGGTCCGCATCAGCCCGTCCTGCAGCTCTGAGATGACGCGCGCCTGCTGGGTCAGCAGGGTCTCCCCGTCCCGGACCAGCTCGCTGAGCAATTGCTGCAGGCTGGCCACGTCGTTGGCGGCCTCGGCCAGGGCGCGGGACAACTGCTGGATCATGGAATACTGGTCCAGCTCCAGCGGGTCGAAATCCTCCCGCCGCGGCGCCGCGTCGTGGTGCCGGTGAAGGATCTGCGCTTCGGTCTCCATCTCCAGCTTGCGCAACTGATCCCGCAGCCGGACGACGGTCTGATTCAGCTCGTCGAGATTGAAATCAACCGAGCTCAGCTGCTGCTCCAGCCTGGAGCGGAATATGCTGACCTCGCCGGCTGCGTTGAGCAGATTTTCGAGCAAGTCCGCATCGACGCGCGCCACTTCGGGCCGGCCCAGGGCGATGCTCGAGACCCGGATCGGTTCGGCGGGCTCGGCCGGCCGGGGCTCTGGCGGTGGCGCCGGGGCCTCCGGCTCTGGCGGTGGCGTGGGGGCCTCCAACGGGGGGGCGGGGAATTCAGGCGCGGCCGGCGGTGGTCCGGAGACCGGTTCCGGCGACACTGTCGCCCATTCGATCGCCCGAACTTCGGGCGGCGATGCCGCGGGCGGCAGGGTGAATCCGGGCGCCTCCGGTTCCGGCAAACCGATCTCCGGCTCGATCTCCGCCTCGGGCTCGACCTCGAGCTCGGGCTCGAACTCTGCTTCGACCGGCGGCTCAGGCTCCGGTTCGGCGGCAGGCGCTTCAGCCTCGACGGGCCGGCCGCTGGCGAGGGCGTCCAGGGCAGACATCAGCGTGTCGGGCGCCGGCGGCATATGACCGCCTTCTACCGTGTCACGCATGCGATGCAATTCGTCCAGCGTCCGCTGGATATGCCGGTCTGCCGCTCCGATGTCAGCGGCCCGGCCCTCGGCGATGACGGTCACCAGTGATTCGAGGGCATGGCTGAGGTCGCCCATCGATGCGATGCCGGCGAGCCTCGCACCACCCTTGAGCGTGTGCAGATGGCGCTGCAGCTCATGCAGGCGGAATCCCTCCGTCGGGGCTTCGCGCCAGTGCGCCAGCGTCGTCTCGGCCTGTTCGAGCAGTTCGGTCGCCTCCTCGCAGAATATGCCGGCGATCTCGGGATCCAGATGCAGGACTTCCGGCTCTGGCGCAGCCGGTTCCGGCCCGGCGGCCGGGATCCCGGGCGCCCCCTCCACAATCTCGGGCACCGCTTCCGGCGCCTCCTCGACGATCTCGGGCGCCTCCTCGACCGCTTCGGGCGCTTCCTCCGCCAGCTCCGGCGGCATCTCCGTCTCCTCGGCCTCCATCGCCGCTTCCGCCCGCAGCACATACTCGGAGTATTCGTGGCGCAGCCTGTTGGCCAATTCGTCCCCGTCCACCTCGGCCGGACGGCCGTCGCGGACCGCCTCGACGATTTCCCCGATCAGGTCCGCGACCTCGCGGCACAGCTTCAGAGCATCGGCGGTGAGCCCTGCCCCGTCCTCGAACAGCCGGCGCACCAGCTGGTTCAGGGGCGCCGCCAGCTCGACCGCCGGCGCCACACCCGCCATGTTGGCGCTACCGCTGAGCGTATGGCAGGCCCGGTGCATCTCCTCGGTCACGGGGTGAGGCTCGCCGGCCTCCTCGCGGCTTTCCAGATAGGCGCGGATGGCGCGCAGATGACCCGACGCCTCCTTGGTAAAGATGTCCCGCAGCACCGGATCCATCTCGGCGCGCTTGGACTCCGCCGGCATCGTGCGGATCTCGCGGCCGGACAAGGTCTGTTCGAGCATGAACTCGGCCTCGGGGCTCGCCTCGGCGAAGGCCTTGGCCTGATCCACGAAGGCGGAGACATCGTGCTCGGGTTCGCGCCCGGTCTCCAGCTGCTCGATCAGCGCCGGCACCAGGTCCACGGCACTGCGGACAAAGGTGAGGATGGACGGGGAGGGCTTTACGCCGCCGTCGATCATCCGGTTGAGCAGGTGCTCGACGGCCCAGCCGAACTCGCCGAGCCGCTCGGCACCCACCATGCGGCCGCTGCCCTTGAGCGTATGGAATTGCCGCCTCAGCTCGCCGAGGGTATGCGGGTCCTCCGGAGTCTCGCTCCAGGCCGGGAGCAGCCCCACCATGGCCGCGTGGAGTTCGCCCGCCTCCTCGATAAACAGCTCCAGCAACTCCGGGTCGATGCGCCGCGGTTCCGGCCCGACGGGCGGCGGCGATACCGGTGGCGGTTCTGCCGGCAGCTCGAAATCTACCTGCGGGCGCTGAATCACCTGGGTGGGCTCATAGCCAGCGGCTTCGCCGGTGTCTTCGCGCCCGGGAAGCTGGACAGTCTCGGCCTGGGTCGCCGGGGTCTCGCCCTCGATCTCGAAGCCCGGCTCCCTGCGCATGGTCTCCAGGGCAGCCAGGCATTCCTCCGCGTTATCGAGCATGTACATGGGGTCGCTTCGACCGAGCTGAATGGTCTCCATGTAGTACTCGACGCTGACGATGGCATCGGCGAGCCGGTCCAGGGCATCCACCGAGGGCACCGCATCGCCGATGGACAACCACAGACGGATGCTGCGGCCGATCCGCTCGACGATATTCACCGCTCTGCTCCGGTCCAGCATCAGCAGGCCGGCGGTGATGCCGCGCAGGTGGCCCGGGACCTCATCCAGCATGTGCGGCTCCAGCGGCGCATCCAGCGACTGGACGATGGCCTCCTTCACCAGGCCCAGATTGGTGATGCATTCTTTCAGCACCGCCGCCGTGACCTCCTGGAAGTCCCTCTGGGACTCCATCTGGTCGAGATCGACGTCAGCTCCGGCGGCCCCGATCTCGTCACCGACCAGGCCTACCATCTGATTATCCAGGTTGTCCTCGACCTCGATCAGCACGGTCGCGATGCGCAGCAGCACGGGTTCCTCGGCGGCTTTTTCGCCGCCGACGATGGCGCCCAGCTCGTCCGCCTGCTCCTGCACCGCATTCTGCAGCGTGCCGAGCCCGAGCACGCCCAGGGTGTCGCCGATCTTCTTCAGCAATTCCAGCTGGGGCTCCAGGTCCTCGGTACGCTGCAGCCCGGTGCGGACGAATATGTCCAGCACGTCTTTGACTTTGGTCAGATCCTCACGGATGGCGGCGGCCACCGTCTGCATGAGTTTGACGCTGGGGGCGGAGAGGCTGTCCCGCGCTCCCTCCAGTTCCTCGTCGTCGGGGATCAGCTCTCCGAGGCTGAAACAATTGCGGATCGCGCTGACGCGCTTGCCCCGGGATAATGAGCGGGCGACGTAGAACAGCAGACTGTTGAGCAATTCGAATGGCGGGTTCGACTCGAAGCTGCTCTCCCCCTCCCGGATCACACGGCGGATCTGCAGGTCTACCTGGCCCATCAGCCGCTTGACCGCGGGGGCGCTCTCCAGTCCGTTTTGCCGCAGGGCCTCGATCACGCCACCGGCTACCCACCACAGCTGATAGCAGCGGTCTTCCTCCGCAGTGGTCTCCAGCATGGAGATGATGTCGGCCATGGCCGCCAGACTGCTGTCCGGCTGCTCCCCCCTGATCCAGTGGAGCAGCGCGGTCTGGAATTGCGGCCGCAGGCGCCTGGCCAGCTGATCGAAGGTCTCCCCCGTCAGCTGTCGCGGCGGTGTCTCCCGCTGCATCCGCCGGTCCGCTGGCAGGTCCAGCAGCAGCAGGGTGTTCTCCGACAGCAGCGAATGGCCGCGGACCGCGCGCAGATCGTTGAGCAGGGGCAGCAGCACCAGCGGGATATCCTTGCCGCCGCTGAGCACCCGGTCCATGTAGGCGGGAAGCTGGACCATGGAGCGGGTCAGGGCATCGAGGCCTTCAGCCCGGCGCACGTTGTCGCCGGCATGCTCGACCATGGCCTTGGACACCAGCTCCATCTCCTCCGCCAGCAGAGCGGCCCCGTGGACCTCTACCACCTGCAGCGCGCCGTGAACCTGATGCATGCGTTCTGCACAGCGGCTCAGGGCGGCGGTGTTGTCGGGTCGCTCGATATACTCCTCGAGCGCCTGACGCGCTTCCTGCAGCGTCGGCCCGAGTTGCTCGTTGACCCAGACCAGGGCCTGTGAAACAGCTTTGGTCATCTATCTATGTCGCGGCGTCCTGTTGGCCTCGGTTGCCGTTCAAGCCGAACCGGTCCTCGCCTTGGCCGGGCGCTGCGCGGACGCGGCCTTCCTGGCCGTCTTGCCCGAACCGCTCCCTGCCGGCACTTCGGGCAACCTGAACCCGGCCACCGAACTCCGCAGCTGGGCCGCCAGGTCCGCCAGCTTGCCGATCGACTCCGATGTAGCGCTGGTGGCCTCGGCAGTCTGCGAACTGACTTCCCGCAGGACGCCCATGTTGCGGGTGATATCGGTCGCCGCCACGGCTTGCTCTCGGGCGGTGCCGGAGATGTTCTGCACCAGGTTGGCGATCTGGTTGGAGACGCTCTCGATCTCGTCCAGCGCGGCGCCGGCGTTCTCCGCCAGGAGCGCACCGCCGACCACGTCCGTGGTGCTGCGCTCCATGGATATCACCGCTTCGTTGGTATCAGACTGGATGGTCTTGACCAGCACCTCGATCTGCTTGGTGGCGTTGGCCGATCGCTCGGCCAGACGCTGTACCTCGTCGGCGACGACGGCGAACCCGCGCCCGGCCTCGCCGGCCATGGAAGCCTGGATCGAGGCATTGAGAGCGAGGATATTCGTCTGCTCCGCGATGTCGTTGATCAGCTCGACGATATTGCCGATCTCCTGAGAGCTTTCTCCCAGCCGCTTGATCCGCTTGGATGTCTCCTGGATGGTCTCGCGGATGGTGTTCATGCCCTCGATAGTGCGACGCACGGCTTCCCCGCCCTTGTGGGCCACGTCCACCGAATGGCGCGCCACGTCGGCAGATCGCTCGGAATCACCCGATACAGCCTCCACCGATGCGGCCATCCGGGCGATGGACTCGGAGGCGTCAGCCACCTGCTTGGACTGGGTCTCGCTGGCCTGGGCCAGATGGCCGGCGGTGGCTTGGGTCTGTCGCGCCGCCGCGTCAATGCGGATGCCGGTCTCGTTGATGGTGGTGACCAGCTCTCGCAGGGCCTCGATGGCATAGTTGATCGAATCCGCGATCGCGCCGGTGATGTCTTCGGTCACCGTGGCCTGGACCGTCAGGTCACCGTCGGCGAGACTCCCCAGCTCATCCAGCAGACGCAGGATGGCGGCCTGGTTGCGCTCGTTCTGGCGCCCCTGGAGTTCGGCCGTGCGCCGGGTATCCTCGCCGGAGAAACTGATCGCCGTGAGGCCCAGCGCCACCAGCAGCGCCGCCGCCACCAGGCCCAGTGGCAGCCACGGACTGCTGAGATCGATCGGTCCAATCGAACCGCCGTGCCCTTTCGGCATCGCCTCCAGCTGGGTCTGGAGCTCACGGGATCGGGCGGCCACCGCCGCGGCTCCCTCGGTCACGCCTTCGAGCGCGTCGGCCGATGCGATCAGGGTCAGGGCGCTGTCACTCAACGCCCGGTAGGCCTGCTCCAGGCCTTCTATCTCGGCGGCACGTCCCCCGGCCGGAAGCGCCGGCACGCCGGGCTGGGCATCGATCCCCGCAAAGGACAAAATCAGCTGCCCGAGGCGCATCTCGTCGTCACTCAGCAGCCGGGACAGGGACACCGGATCGGGCACCCCGGCAGCCAGGGCATTGGCGCTCACCGAGACCCGCCCGGCCAGTACTGAGGCCTCATCCAGCGCGCGACGGGTGGCGCCACCTGCATCGCCGGCGAACCCGCCCAGAGTGTCGAGGATCGTCGCGGCCTGCTGGGCCACGTCGGCAGCGGCAGCGCTGGCGGCCAGCACGTCCTGCCGGCTGGCGACCACGGACACGGCGGCTCCCGACAGGGCTTCGAAAGCGACGGGTCTCATACCCTCGGGCAGGCGCTCGAAGGCATTTCTGCCGTCCTTGTTCAGAGCGTCCAGGCGGGCGAAGGCGTCGGCTTCGCCGCCGCGGGCCGCATAGGCCGCGCCGGGCATCGCCGCTGCCGCACGGGCGAGGGCCGCTGTCTGTGTTCCCACCGCGCCGCCGGCGGCCCGGTTTTGAAGCGCGTAGTACAGACTCGCGCCGGCTAACACGAGGAGCAGGACAAGGATCGCGCCCAACACGGGCATGCGCCTGACGCCGGAATGCATTTCGTCCATCGTTACCTACCCGGAAGTGTCATCGTTGACCTGATCAATTCTCGTTCTGGCCGGCCTGCAGGAAGTGGGGGCTCTCCACCATCCGGGTCAGGCTGAACATCGGCCAGGCGTCCATGTCCTGCCGGAAAGCGCCCTGCAAGTATTTCTCGCAACGCAGTACGGTTTGGGGCGATTCCTCGACCCTCTGCTCCGCCTCGAAGCGCCGGAACCCGAACACCTCGTCCACCATCAGCCCGGCGGGCACGTCCCGGTGGTTCACCACGATCAGACGGGTGTCGCGCCCGATCCGGGTATCGCCGCCGCCCAAAAAAGCCTTGAAGTCGATCACCGGCACCAGCTGACCGCGGACGTTGGCGAGGCCTTTTATCCACTCCTTGGAGCCCGGGATACGGGTAAAGCTGTCCGGGAAGACCATCACCTCACGGACGTCCTCCCGGGGAGCGACGAAGTTCTCTCCGGCCAGCCGGAAGGCGAGACCGACCCATTCCTCGGCGCTCTGGCCCGCGCCGCCCGAGGCCGCACGCAGACCTCGCTGCTCCATCTCCTGCAATAGCTCGAACGGGCGGTCCCGCAGTGCCTGCAGCGACGCGTGTTGTTCGGTGCCGGCGCTCATTGTCCGAGCGCCGCCTTGATCTTGGAGACCAGTTCCTGCTCGGTGACGGGCTTGACCAGATAGTCCACCGCGCCCTGGCGCAAGCCCCAGATACGATCGGTCTCGTGGCCCTTCGTGGTCACCATGAGCACCGGTATGGCACAGGTCTCCGGATCCTTGGACAGCTCCCGGGTCGCCTGGTAGCCGTTCATGCCGGGCATCACGATGTCCATGATGATCAGGTCGGGTTTCAGCTTGCGCGCCTTCTCGAGGCCTTCACTTCCGTCACCGGCGGCATCGGTCTCGAAACCGTTCTTCTCCAGAAAGCCGCGTATCACGTGAACCTCGGTCGGCGAGTCGTCGACGATCAGCACCAGTGGCATATGGCAGATCCTCCTGCGACGTCCTCAGTGAGTGGTAGCCGGCGCCCCGAGCTGCGAATGAATCGCATTGATCAGCTCATCCTTGGTAAAGGGCTTGGTCAGGTACTGCTCGGAGCCGACGATTCGTCCCCGGGCCCGGTCGAACAGGCCGTCCTTGCTGGACAGCATGATGACGGGTGTCTTCTTGAAAACCTTGTTGTGCTTGATCAGGGCGCAGGTCTGATAACCGTCCAGCCTGGGCATCATGATGTCGACGAAGATGATGTCCGGGTGGTGATCGGCGATCTTCGACAGGGCATCGAAGCCGTCGACAGCAGTAAATACCTCACATCCCTCCCGGGACAGAAGCGTCTCTGCGGTGCGGCGTATGGTCTTGCTGTCATCTATGACCAGCACTTTCAACCCGCGCAGGTCCTTGGGATTGACCCTGTCCACTCATTCCTCCTCGAGATCGAGCAATAACGCGTTCGCCGGATCGGTCCCGGGCCCGTCGGGCCGCACAAACGGCGCGATTCCTTGGGAGGCCTTTTAACATATTGAAGCGGCAGCCGCCATGGAGCCCGTCACCCTATCGGGGCGCCGCGATTCGGGGCGATGCTGCTATATTAATCAGCCCGTATTTTCCGGTTGCCGGCAAGGGCCGGAACCCGATCTCCTGGGAGAGAATGCATGGCCAAGAACCCGCCCCGCCTTGGTGTCGTCATGGATCCGATCGGCAGCATAAAACCGGTCAAGGACAGCACCCTGGCGATGCTGCTGGAAGCACAATCCCGCAGCTGGGAGATCAACTACATGGAGCAGGCCGACCTGTTCGTGGAGGACGGCCATCTGCGCGCCCGGGTCCGGTCGCTGCGGGTGGCGGATGACAGGCAGGACTGGTTCGAGCTGGACTCCCCGCAGTTGTCATCCCTGGGCGAGTTGGACGTGATCCTCATGAGGAAGGATCCGCCGTTCGATATGGAGTATGTCTACACGACCTATCTTCTGGGGCGGGCCGAGGAAGCCGGCTGTCTGGTGGTCAATCGTACGAACAGCCTCCGCGATGTCAGTGAGAAGGCCTACACCATGTGGTTCCCGGAGTGCTGTCCACCGACCCTGATCACCAGGTCCATGGACGAGATGCGTCGATTCCTGAAACAGCAGGGCGCGATCGTGGTCAAGCCGCTGGACGGGATGGGCGGCCGCTCCATATTCGTGGTCCGCTCCGGCGATGCCAACGCCAACGTCATCTTCGAGACTCTGACAGCCGATGAGAGCCGTTTCGCGATGGCGCAGCATTACGTCCCCGAGATCAGCACGGGCGGGGACAAACGCATCCTGCTCATCGACGGGGAACCCTATCCCCATGTGCTGGCACGGATCCCTCCTGCCGGAGACAACCGGGGGAATCTTGCGGTCGGCGCGACCGCAGAGGGCCGCGAGCTGACCGACCGGGATCGCTGGATCTGCGCCAGAGTCGGTCCGGTCCTGCGCGATAAGGGCATCATCTTCGCCGGGCTCGATGTCATCGGCGACTATCTGACCGAGATCAATGTGACCAGCCCGACCGGGATCAGGGAACT
>CBDTYJ010000001.1:0-61889 GCA_965364575.1 uncultured Gammaproteobacteria bacterium | reverse complement strand
GCGATGCCAAGCAGCCCCTCAGTTAGTTTCCTGGCGACCGTCGCCTTCCGGCCAGAAGCAGACATCGAGAAGTATGAGAATTTTGGCTCTACCCAGCCATTATCCGACAACGTCACCGTCGGATTCTGGATGTACTATTTCTTTCTGAACCCAATCTCGAAACTCCTCCGCAAAGTTCTCTTCGAATACCTGCCATGCGTCCCTGAATCCTAACGATGTGGAGTAGCCTTTGAAGAACTTAACGAATGGGCGCCAGTGCGATACTGGCATTAGGCCTAAATGAAATTGGTAGTGATACATTTCCCCTAGCAGCAAAACTTGGCAATGTATCCACGTCAGAAACTCCCGGTCTCCATCTGTCAGATCAGTTGACGATTGCAGTTTTGCCATGCGATCGGCATGCGTAGTCCTAATTTCAACGAATTTTTGAATAAACTCGGATATTGATTGCCGAGATTGAGAGCGGGCAACTTTCGTGCTTTCTTTGAGTTGTCTCGCAAGATAAATCAACGAAACGATTACGCCCACGACGCCAACTATTTCTGCAATCGCACTTGCCGCATCCCAATTCATAGCCAATTCATCTTAATCCTGTTTTCGCTGCGACCGTCTGCTTTGGGTCAATTGCGGTTGCCTATTCGAAGAGCGGCCAGACTTCTGCTATCCGCAGTATTGCGGCCTCTCGAATTATCTCCGACGCTTTCAATTGCGTGGAATTAGATGCTTCTTTCTGCCAATCAGCAGCTTGTGCAAGTTCTCCGGCGCCTTTAATCACCAGAAAACAGCAGTAGGAGTTGGCTAAGTTAACAACTAGCGGACTTGGTAAACGACTTTGTCCAAATTCCACAAACGCCGTCCGACAATTATGGCGTTACTCCACGGTCACCGACTTGGCCAGATTCCGCGGCTGGTCCACGTCGGTGCCCTTGAGCACGGCCACATGATAGGACAACAGCTGCAGCGGCAGCGTGAAGGCGATGGGCGCCTGGAAGGTATCGATGTGGCGCGGCATCTCCATGACGAAGATGCCCTCGGCGGGCTCAATGCCCGCCTCCGGGTCGGCGAAGACGATCAGTTCGCCGCCCCGGGCTCGCACTTCCTGGATATTGGCCTTGAGCTTTTCCAGCAGTTCGTTGTTGGGGGCCACCGTGACGACCGGCATGTCCGCGTCCACCAGCGCCAGGGGACCGTGCTTCAGCTCCCCGGCGGGATAGGCCTCGGCGTGGATGTAGGAGATCTCCTTGAGCTTGAGCGCCCCTTCCATGGCGATGGGGTACTGGATGCCCCGGCCCAAAAACAGCGCGTGCTGCTTCTCCACGAAACGCTCGGCCAGGGCCTCGATGGCCGGGTTCATCCCCAGGATGTCTTCCAGCAGGGCGGGCAGCGCCGTCAGTTGGTCCACGAGCCCGGCCTCGGTCTCCTCGTCCATCCCGCGGCAGCGGGCCAGGGACAGCACGAGCAGACTGAGGGCGGCGAGCTGGGTGGTGAAGGCCTTGGTCGAGGCGACCCCGATCTCCGGGCCGGCCCGGGTCATCAGCACCAGATCCGATTCCCGCACCAGGGCGCTCTCCGGCGCGTTGCAGATGCCGAGCACGGCCAGGTAACCCATGCCGCGGGCCGCACGCAACGCTTCCAGTGTGTCCAGCGTCTCGCCGGACTGGGAGATGGTGACGTAGAGGGTGTCCTCGGGCACCACCGGCTGCCGGTAACGGTATTCGCTGGCGATCTCCACCATGCAGGGGATGCCGCACAGGCTCTCGACCAGGTAACGGGCTACCAGACCGGCATGGTAGCTGGTACCGCAGGCGACGATCTGAACCGCCCGGGTGCGGGAGAAGATCTCGCCGGCCTCGGGGCCAAAGGCTTGGGCCAGTACGCGGCCGCCGCCCAGGCGTTCCTCCAGGGTCTCGGCCACGGCGCGAGGCTGCTCGTGGATCTCCTTCTCCATGTAGTGGCGGTACTGACCGCGCTCCATGGCATCCGCCGCCAGCTCGCTCTCCTTTATCGGCCGGCGCACCGCCTTGCCGCTGGCGTCGTAGACGTCGACACCCAGGCGGCTGATGCAGGCGAGATCGCCTTCCTCGAGGAAGATAAAGCGGCGGGTCACGGGCAGCAGGGCCGAGACGTCCGAGGCCACGAAACACTCGCCGATGCCGATACCGGCCACGACCGGGCAACCCTGGCGTGCCGCCACGATGCATTCGGGATCGTCATGGGCGATGACGGCCAGGGCGTAGGCACCATCCAGCCGATCGACGGCGGTCCTCACCGCTTCCAGAAGAGTGCCGGTTTCCGCCAGTGCGTCCGCGATCAGATGGGCGACAACCTCGGTGTCGGTCTCCGATTCGAACTGGTGACCGCGGCCTTCGAGTTCCGCCCGCAGGCTCTCGAAATTCTCGATGATGCCGTTGTGGACCAGCGCCAGGCCGCTCCCGGACATCTGCGGATGGGCATTGCGCTCGCTGGGCACGCCGTGCGTCGCCCAACGGGTGTGAGCGATGCCGTTGCGACCCTCGAGCGGATGCTGCTCGAGATTCTCGACCAGGCGCTGAACCTTCCCTTCCGCCCGGGCACGCTGAATCCGGCCCTCGGCACCCAGCACGGCGACGCCGGCCGAGTCATAGCCCCGGTATTCCAGACGCCGCAATCCCTCGATGAGGATCGGGACGACGTTCCGTTCCGCAATGGCGCCGACGATTCCGCACATATCGAATTTCGCTCCGGTAAAAACGCCAATATGGCCCGCAGGGACGGAGAATTCCGTGGCGTGTCTCGCAATTCAGGTCTTTTTCTTGACCGGCCGTTTCCAGCCGCGGACTGTGACCTGCCGGGCCCGGGCCACGGTCAGCTCGCCGGCCGGCGCATCCTTGCCGAGCGTGGATCCGGCGCCGACGGTCGCGCCCTCGCCCACCTCCACCGGCGCCACCAGTTCGACGCCGGAGCCGATGAACGCTCCATCACCGATCACCGTCCTGTGCTTGTTGGCGCCGTCGTAGTTGCAGGTGATGGTGCCGGCACCGATGTTCACATCCCGGCCCACCGTCGTGTCGCCCACGTAACTGAGATGATTGGCCTTGCTGCCTTCACCGAGTTCCGCGTTCTTTATCTCGACGAAGTTGCCTACCTTCGCCCTGGCGGCCAGCCTGGTGCCGGGACGCAGCCTCGCAAACGGCCCGATGCTGCATCCGGGTCCGGCGTGACTTTGATCGATCAGGCTGTGAGGCTGGACCACCGTTCCGGCTTCCAGGATGGAATCCCGGACCACGCAGTACGGGCCGATGCTGACCTGGTCACCCAGCTCCACGAGCCCCTCGAAGACGACGCCCACATCGATGAATACGTCGCGACCGCAGGCTACCTGGCCGCGGACATCGACCCTGCCCGGGTCCGCCAGGATGGCGCCCTGGTGCATCAGTTCCCTGCAACGGCGTTCCCGCAGACTGGCCTCCGCCGCGGCGAGCTGGAGCCGGTCGTTGATGCCCGAGACCTCGGCGACGCTGCCGGCGGTCTCGCCGAACACTTCGACGCCGTCGGCCACCGCCATCTCGACGATGTCGGTGAGGTAATACTCGCCCTGTGCGTTGTCGTTGCCGATACGGCCCAGCCAGTCCCGCAGGCGGGCCGCCGGTGCCGCCACCAGGCCGGTGTTGCCCTCCCGGATCTCCAGCTCCTCGGGTGAGGCGTCCTTCTGCTCGACGATCCGGATCACCCGCCCTGCGCTGTCACGGACGATGCGTCCATAGCCCGTGGGATTGTCGAAAGTGGCCGTGAGTATCGCCAGCGCGTCGGGGCTCGCGCTGGCGGCGAGCCGGCGCAGGGTCTCCGGCAGTATCAGCGGCACGTCGCCATAAGCGACCACCACGATGGCGTCATCGGAGATGCCGGGCAGCGCCTGGGCCACCGCATGGCCCGTGCCGAGCTGCTCGGCCTGGTGCGCCCAGTGCAGGGCCCGGCTGCCCATGGCCGCCTGCACCTGGTCGCCACCGAAGCCGTAGACCACGTGGATCGCCTCGCAGCCTGTCGCTTCCGCGGCATCGACCACGTGGTCCAGCAGCGGCCGGCCGGCAAGCGGTTGCAGCACCTTGGGCCGATCCGAGCGCATCCGGGTTCCCTCGCCGGCAGCGAGGATGACGATTTCAACGGTCATGACTCACCGGGTAGTCGTAAAGCGCTGATTGTATCTCGCCCGTTGGACGAAACCAGTTGAACGGGTCGCAGAATTTTCGCCATTGTCCCGGGCGGAAGACAAAGCGGTCCTGATCGCGTCCGCGGGAACGAAAGAGGCCGTGACGATCAGGCTCGTCACGGCCTCGATACATGGATGCGATCCTGCCGACGGATCCGGCGAGCTATCGGGTCTTCGCAGCCTTCTTGATCTTCTGCAGCAGATGGATCTGGGCGGCTGCCGCGGCCAGTTCGGCCTGAGCGGTAGCCACTTCCACCGCGCTGGTGCGCTCCTTCAGCATCTCCTCGGCCCGCTTGCGCGCCTCCTCCGCAGCGGCCTCGTCCAGATCCTTGGCGCGCATGGCGGAATCGGCCAGTACGGTGACGCTCTTCGGCTGCACCTCGAGCACGCCGCCGGAGACGTAGAAATAGAGCTCCTCCGGTTCCCCCTTCTCCGACTGGCGTTGTACCCGGACGCCGCCCGGTTTCAGGCCGGTCAGCAGAGGCGCGTGTCGGGGCGCGATGCCCACTTCGCCCATCTGGGCGGGCGCGAAGACCATCGTCGCCTCGCCGACAAAGATTTCGCCCTCGGCGCTGACGATGTTGACGTGAATGGTGTTCATAGGTGTATCCCGCAGGACTCTGCCTGCCGTCGACTCTATTGCAGGCTCTTGCCCTTCTCGACTGCTTCATCGATGGTGCCGACCATGTAGAACGCCTGCTCCGGCAAGTGGTCGTATTCGCCGCCGATGATGCCGTTGAAGCCGGCGATGGTGTCGGACAGGGAGACGTACTTTCCGGGCGATCCGGTGAAGGTCTCGGCGACGAAGAACGGCTGGGACAGGAAACGCTGGATCTTGCGCGCCCGGGCGACCGCCAGCTTGTCATCCTCCGACAGTTCGTCCATGCCCAGGATCGCGATGATGTCCTGGAGCTCCTTGTACCGCTGCAGCGTCGCCTGCACCGCGCGGGCGGTGTGGTAATGATCCTCGCCGATGACCAGCGGATCGAGCAGGCGGCTGGTGGAATCGAGCGGGTCCACGGCGGGATAGATGCCGAGCTCGGCGATCTGGCGTGAAAGCACCAGGGTCGCGTCGAGGTGGGCGAAGGTCGTCGCCGGTGACGGGTCGGTGAGGTCGTCGGCCGGAACGTATACGGCCTGGAAGGAGGTGATCGAACCGGTCTGGGTGGAGGTGATGCGCTCCTGCAGGGCGCCCATCTCCTCGGCCAGCGTGGGCTGGTAACCCACGGCGGACGGCATCCGGCCCAACAGCGCCGAGACCTCGGTACCGGCGAGGGTGTAACGATAGATGTTGTCGATGAACATCAGCACGTCGGTGCCCTCGTCGCGGAACGCCTCGGCCATGGTCAGGCCGGACAGGGCGACGCGCAGGCGGTTACCCGGGGGCTCGTTCATCTGGCCATAGACCAGCGCAACCTTGTCCAGCACCCCGGCGTCCTTCATCTCGTGATAGAAGTCATTGCCTTCGCGGGTACGCTCGCCGACGCCGGCGAACACCGAGTAGCCACTGTGCTCGATGGCGATGTTCCGGATCAGCTCCATCAGGGTCACGGTCTTGCCCACGCCGGCGCCGCCGAACAGGCCGATCTTGCCGCCCTTCGCGATGGGCATGATGAGGTCGATGACCTTGATCCCGGTCTCCAGGATATCCACCGAAGCGGACTGCTCCTCGAAGGTCGGTGCGGGGCGGTGGATCGGCAGGCGCTCCTGTTCGCCGATCGGGCCGGCCTCGTCCACCGGTTCGCCGAGCACGTCCATGATGCGGCCAAGGGTCTTGGCGCCGACCGGCACCGAGATCGGCCCGCCGGTACCGGATACGGCCATGCCGCGCTTGAGGCCCTCGCTGGAGCCCATGGCGATGGTGCGGACGACACCGTCACCAAGCTGCTGCTGGACTTCCAGCGTAAGACCGCTTTCGTCGATCTTCAGCGCTTCGTAGATCCCGGGGATCTGATCGCGTGGGAACTGCACGTCGACGACGGCGCCGATGATCTGGATAGTCTTGCCCGAGCTCATGAATCAATTCCTCTATTGAATATTTCTGGTCTGGCGCGCCGCGGATTCAGACCGCCGCGGCGCCACCGACAATTTCCGAGAGTTCCTGGGTGATGGCCGCTTGCCGCGCCTTGTTGTAGGCCAGTTTCAGATCGTCGATCAGCGTGCCGGCATTGTCTGTCGCGCTCTTCATCGCGACCATCCGCGCCGCCATCTCGCAGGAGACATTTTCGACCGCCGCCCGGTAGACCTGGGACTCGATATAGCGCGCCAGCACGCCGGGCAGCAGCTCCATGGCGCCAGGCTCGTAGATGTAATCCCAGTGGGTCTGCAGCTCTTCCTGATCTCCCACTTCCACCGGAATCAGGGTCCGCACCACCGGCTTCTGGCTCATGGTGTTGATGAACTCGTTGTGGGCGATGAACACCCGGTCGAGATTGCCTTCACGATAACCGTCCAGCATCACCTGGATGGTGCCGATGAGATCCCGCACGTGCGGGATATCGCCCAGATCGGTGACCGCGGCGACGACATTGACCTGCACCCGCCGGAAGAACTGTCGGGCCTTCCGTCCCATCAGGCAGAGATCCACTTCCACGCCCTTCTGCTGCCAGTCGATGATCTCTTTCAACAGCATGCGGAACATGTTGGCGTTGAGTCCGCCACACAGACCGCGGTCGGTGGAGACGATGATATAGCCGACCCGGCGCACTTCCTCGCGTGCGAACAGCAGCGGCGGCTTGAAGTCCGGGTTCGCCATCCGCAGATGGCCGATGACCTTGCGGATCTCCTCCGCGTACGGTCTCGAGGCTTCCATCCGATCCTGAGCTTTCCGCATCTTGCTCGCCGCCACCATCTCCATGGCTTTGGTGATCTTCTGCGTATTCTGGATGCTCTTGATCTGGGTGCGGATTTCCTTGCCGACTGCCATGTTCTACTCCGGGATCAGTAGCTACCGGTCTGGGCGAACTCTTCCACGCCACGCTTCATATCGGCCTGGATCTCGTCACCCCAGTCGCCAGTGGCGTCGATCTTGTCCATCATCTCGCCGTAGTTGGTCTTCATGTGGCTGTGCAGCGCACGTTCGAAATCCCCGAGCTTTTCGATCTCCACCGCGTCCGTCGCGCCGCTGTCCACGGCGTAGAGCGTGACCGCCATCTCGGCGACCGACAGCGGCGAGTACTGGGGCTGCTTGAGCAGTTCGGTCACGCGCTTGCCGCGGTCGAGCTGTTTGCGGGTCGCCTCGTCGAGATCCGATGCGAACTGCGAGAACGCCGCAAGCTCCCGATACTGGGCCAGGGCGAGGCGGATGCCGCCGCCGAGCTTCTTGATGATCTTGGTCTGCGCCGCGCCGCCGACCCGCGACACCGACAGGCCCGCGTTGATGGCGGGTCGGATACCGGCGTTGAACAGATCGGTCTCCAGATAGATCTGACCGTCGGTGATCGAGATCACGTTGGTCGGCACGAACGCGGACACGTCGCCGGCCTGGGTCTCGATGATCGGCAGCGCGGTCAGGGAGCCGGTCTTGCCCTTGACCTTGCCGTCGGTCAGCTTCTCCACATAGTCCGCGTTGATGCGGGAGGCGCGCTCCAGCAGCCGCGAATGCAGGTAGAACACGTCGCCCGGATAGGCTTCGCGACCGGGCGGCCGCCGCAGCAACAGGGAGACCTGGCGATAGGCCCAGGCCTGCTTGGTCAGGTCGTCGAAGATGATCAGCGCGTCTTCGCCACGATCACGGAAGAACTCGCCCATGGCGCAGCCGGAGTACGGCGCAATGTACTGCATGGCGGCGGAATCGGAGGCGCCGGCGGCCACCACGATGGTGTGATCCAGGGCGCCGTGCTCCTCGAGTTTGCGTACCACGCCGGCGATGCTGGACTGCTTCTGCCCGACCGCCACGTAGATGCACTTAATCCCCGTACCCTTCTGGTTGATGATCGTGTCCACGGCGACCGCGGTCTTGCCGGTCTGTCGATCACCGATGATCAACTCGCGCTGACCGCGGCCGATCGGCACCATGGAGTCGATGGCTTTCAGGCCCGTCTGCACGGGCTGATCGACCGACTGGCGCTGGATCACGCCCGGCGCCACTTTCTCGATCGGCGAAGTCTCGCTGGCATCGATCGGCCCCTTGCCGTCCAGCGGTACTCCGAGGGAGTTCACTACCCGGCCCAGCATGGCCTCACCCACCGGCACCTCGAGGATGCGTCCGGTGGTCTTGACCGTGGCGCCTTCGGAGATGTGCTTGTAATCACCCAGTACCACCGCACCGACCGAATCCTGCTCGAGGTTGAGCGCCGTGCCAAAGGTGTTGCCGGGGAATTCGATCATCTCGCCGTAAGCGACGTCGCCGAGCCCGTGGATGCGGACGATGCCGTCGGTGACCGACACCACCGTGCCTACGTCGCTGGCCTCGGTGGCAGCCTGGAACTGCTCGATCTTCTTCTTGATGAGATCGCTGATCTCGGATGCCTTGATTGACATTTCGCAAATCCTCTCAGTGGGTCAGGGCGCCGGCGAGGCGGTCAAGCCTTCCGCGCAGCGAACCGTCTATGACCAGGTCGCCGGCACGCACTACGGCGCCACCCAGTAACGACTCGTCGATTTCACAATGCAGCCGCACGTTGCTGCCCAGGCGCTCCCGCATGGCCGCGGCGATCTTCTGCTGCTGCGGCTCATCCAGCGCCACGGCCGAAGTCACCTCGACGTCGACGATCTTCTCGGCTTCGGCCCGCAGCTGCTCGAATTCCATGGAGATCTCCGGCAGGTAGGCCAGGCGGTCGTTGTCCGCCAGCAGCCGGATGAAGTTGCGGCCAAATTCGTCGGCCTGGTCTCCGCACAGCTCGATCACGATATCCGCCAGCTGCCGGTCTTCCATCGCCGGATTGCCCAGCAGCTTGCTGAAGGCCGGGTCGGATGCGACCCGCGCCGCCACGGCGAGCAGGTCGGACCAGCCGGCAAAGGCATCCCGCTCCCGCGCGAGCTCGAATACGGCACGGGCGTAGGGACGCGCGACGGTGATCTTCTCGGCCATGTCTGGTGCTCCCGCGCTAGAGCTCGGAGGCGAGCTTGTTCAGGAGATCCTGGTGGGCGGCGGCGTCGACCTCGCGGCCCAACAGCTGGCGGGTACCCTCCACGGCGATCGCCGCCACCTGGCCACGCAGCGCCTCCCGGGCCCGGTTGGCTTCCTGCTCGATCTCGGCACGGGCCTGAGCGATCAGACGCTCGCCTTCGGCCACCGCGGCCTGCTGGGCCTCCGCGATCATCTCCTTGGAGCGGCGCTCCGCATGCTTGATGATTTCCGCCGCCTGCTCGCGGGACTCACGGACGGTCTCGTTGAACTTGCCGCGCGCGCGTTCAAGTTCCTGCTGGCCCTGCTCCGCGGCCGCCAGGCCATCGGCAATCTTCTTCTGCCGATCGTCCAGGGCCTGCATCATCGGCGGCCAGACGAAGCGCATGCAGAACCACACGAACACGACCATCGCGATGCTCTGGCCGATTAAAGTCAGGTTGAAATCCACCTTGCCACTCCTCGTTGTTCCGGTCCGGAAAGGGAGTCGGGGTCTCTAGCCCGCGACCGCCTGCTGGAACTGTCCGATAAACGGGTTGGCGAAAGTGAAGAACAGGGCGATACCGACGCCGATCATGGCCACCGCGTCGAGCAGAGCGACGACGATGAACATCTTCACCTGCAGCATGGGCACGAGTTCGGGCTGGCGGGCAGCGCCTTCGAGGAAGCGGCCGCCGAGCAGGCCCATGCCGATGCCCACGCCGAGCGCGCCGAGGCCGATGAGGATGGCGACAGCGATCGCGGTCATGCCAATTACAGTTTCCATCGAGATCTCCTAGTCAGGTATTGATGGCTTACAAGAGAAAAGATCAGTGCTGCTCCTGGGCGAGGGCCAGGTAGACGATCGTCAACATCATGAAGATGAACGCCTGCAGGATGATGATCAGGATATGGAACACCGCCCACATGAAGTGCAGGGGCAGCTGCCAGATCCCGAGCAATGCGATAAGGATGAAGATCAGCTCGCCGGCGTAGAGGTTGCCGAACAGCCGCAGGGCCAGCGAGACCGGTTTCGCCAGCAGGGCCACGCCCTCCAGCACAAGGTTGAAGGGGATGGCGACCGGGTGGTTGAACGGCTGCAGCGTCAGTTCCTTGGTGAACCCGAGCACGCCCTTGGACCTGATGCTGTAGAACAGGATCAGGATAAACACCGAGATCGACATGCCGAAGGTAATGTTGACGTCGGTGGTCGGCACGACCTTGAAATAGGGGACGCCGGCCGCGTGGGCCAGCCCCGGGAGCCAGTCCACCGGGATCAGATCCATCAGGTTCATCAGGAATACCCAGACGAAGATGGTCAGTCCGAGCGGAGCCAGCAGCTTGGTCTCGCCGTGGAAGGTGTCCTTGACGCTGGTGTCCACGAATTCCACCAGCGTCTCCACCATGGCCTGCATGCGTCCGGGGACGCCCGACGTAGCGCGTTTGGCGACGCTGCGGAACAGGGACAGAAAGACGACGCCCAGCAAGACCGAGAACAACATGGAGTCGACGTTGATGGTCCAGAAATTGCCGGCGCACTGATTCCAGACCCACTCGCCGTCTACACGGCAGACCTGCAGGTTCTGAAGGTGGTGCTGGATGTATTCGCTGGACGTCTGCTCTGAACCGGCCATCGTCGCTACCCGTCAACCCTTCTTTAGGTTCCTGCTCCCCGATCCGTGACCAGGAAGATCCAAACTATCGCCTGCGTCAGCACGAAGGCGCCGAACAACCAGCCTGCGGCCAGCGGCCGCACCAGCACGAACACTGCCGCGAACAACGCGGCCGTCAGCGCCAGCTTCCCCGCCGCCCCCACGTAGGACGCTCTGAGCATCCGCCGGGGATCATGGCCGGCCCCGCCCGCGATCATCCGCAAAGCCAGAAAGGCGTTCGGGATCACGCAGATCAGGCCCCCCAGGACCGCGGACAGGGCGGCGGTGCGGCCGGCCACTGCCAGCCCGACGCCGCCGACCAGCAAGCCCGCAGACAGCTGAGCGATCAATATCCTGGAAATGGCTGCCAGGGGGTTTACGTCCGGCGCGACACTCACGCTGCAGAAAGCCCCCGACACCCGATTTCATCGAAATTCCTGTTGAACGTCCGGGTGGAAATAAAAACGCCACTACCCCCGGTCGAGCGGTGTGTGGCGTGACCACCGGGCCCCGATCCCGAGACCAAAACGGATGACCGGCTCGGAGCCCCATTATTATAGAGTCTGCCGCTGTCGCGGTGCAACGTGAGGCTGACTTACTTGACGTGGGCGAGGATGCCCTCGAGCTCCTCGAGACTGTTGTAGCCGATGACCAGCTTGCCCTTGCCTCCGGCGCCGTGCTGGATACTGACGCTGGCGCCCAGCCGGTCGCCCAGATCGGACTCCAGACGCTGGATATCCGGATCCTTGCGAGGCGGTGCCTTGCCCTTGCCAGCGGGGGGATGACTGGTCAGCCGCTTGACCAGCCGCTCGGTCTCCCGCACGGAATAACCGGCCACAGCCACTTTGCGCGCAGCCGCTGCCTGTTCGCGCGCATCGGCCAGCGCCAGCAGCGCCCGGGCATGGCCCATCTCCAGCTTCCGCTCCTCCACCAGGGTCTTGGCCTCCGGACACAGGTCCAGCAGCCGCAGCAGATTGCTGACCGCCGCCCGTGAGCGTCCGACGGCCTCGGCAGCCTGCTGGTGGGTCATGTCGAATTCGTCGATCAGCCGTTCCAGGGCCCGGGCTTCCTCCAGCGGGTTGAGGTTCTCCCGCTGGATATTCTCGATCAGGGCCATGGCCATGGCAGCCGAATCGCCGACCTCCCTCACGACTGCCGGGATCTCCTGCAGACCCGCCAGCTGTGCGGCCCGCCAGCGCCGTTCACCTGCGATGATTTCGTAACGCACCTGGCCGGGGCCATCCTTGATGGCACGGACCACGATCGGCTGGACCACGCCCTGGGCGCGGATGGAATTTGCCAGCTCGTCGAGGGACTCGGGCCGCATGTCCACCCGTGGCTGATACTGGCCCCGCTGTAGCTGATCCACCGGCAGCGCGCGCAGCTCGCCGTCGGCGCCGGCCGGACCCTCCTTACCGGTGGACGTTGGGCCTAGCAGGGCATCGAGGCCGCGGCCGAGGGTGCGTCGCCTGGCAGACATGGCTGTGATCTCTCAGGTCTGTGGAGTAATCGGGGCCAGAAGTGTAGCAGAGCTCAGGCGCTGGTCCGGGTTTCGGCCTCCTCCCGCCGGATCATCTCTCCGGCGAGGGCCAGGTAGGACAGAGCGCCACGGGAATATTTATCGTGGAACAGCACCGGCGTGCCGAAACTGGGTGCCTCGGCCAGGCGGATGTTCCGGGGGATCACGGTCCGATAGACCTTGTCGCCGAAATGCATGATGAGCTGCCCGGACACCTCGTTGGCAAGGTTGTTGCGCGGGTCGAACATGGTCCGCAACAGCCCCTCCAGCCGCAACCCGGGATTGACGGCGCCGCGGATCTGCTCGACCGTCGACATCAGGGCCGAAAGACCTTCCAGCGCGTAATACTCGCACTGCATGGGGATCAGGACCCCGGTGGCGGCAGTCAGCGCATTGACGGTCAGCATGTTGATCGACGGCGGGCAATCGATGAGGACATAGTCATATTCGGCCTGCACCGGCGCCAGTGCGTTGCGCAGTCGGGTCTCGCGGCCGAATTCGCTGATCAGCCGCACTTCTGCAGCGGTCAGATCGGCGTTGGCGGGAAGGATATCGAAATCGCCCTGGGGCGCGGGCAGGATCACCTCGGCCGCACCGGCGTCCCCGAGCAGCACCTCGCAGCTGCTCAGCGCGAGATCGTTCTTGTCGACGCCGCAGCCCATGGTGGCGTTGCCCTGGGGGTCCATGTCCACCAGCAGGACCCGCCGCTTGGTGGCGGCGAGCGAGGCGGCCAGGTTGACGGTAGTGGTGGTCTTACCCACCCCGCCTTTCTGGTTGGCAACCGCGAGAATTCGGGTCATGGCATCAGTCGGCGCTGCGGCGCGTGATCTCCAGCAAGTGTCGTTCCCTATCCGATCCTGGCACGGCCAGCCCGCGGCTCTCCGCAATCACCCAGCCCTTCGGCAACGCCTCCATTTCAGAGGGATCGAGCCGCCCCTTCATGGCGAGCAGGCGCCCCCCTGGTGCGCACAGGTGTCCCGCCAGATTGACGAAATCGGCCAGCGCGGCGAACGCGCGGCTGATCACGGTATCAAAGCCCGCTTCGTCGGCATAGTCCTCGACCCGGGCGTGGATGACACACACGTTCTCCAGCCTTAGTCTCGCCACCACGTGGCGCAGGAAGCTGACCCGTTTGGCCGCGCTGTCCAGCAGCACGAAACCGAACTCCGGACGGGCCATGGCCAGCGGCAAGCCCGGCAGCCCGGCACCGCTGCCCACATCCAGAACCCTCGGCCCGCGGAGCCAGGGCAGTACCACCAGACTGTCCAGCAGATGCCGCGTCACCATCTGGTCCGGGTCCCTCACGGCCGTGAGGTTGTGGCTGCGGTTCCAGCGATCCAGCAACTCCAGAAACGCGGTCAGCTGTGCCGCCAGCGTCGCGGGACCGTCGATGCCGCACTCGGTCAGGGCGGAGCGCAGCCGATCGGTGAGTCCGGGCCGGGTCAGGAGTCTCAGCCCGCCACGAGCAGCGCCACGAACTCGTCCACCGGCATGGCTTCGAGCCGGCTCTGGTCAGAACAGACATCGCGCAGGGCCGCGAACTGATCGTCGGTCAGCTTGCCCTCGAGGCTGCGTTCGAATTTGCCGATCAGCACCGGGATGCCTTCGTCGCGGCGGCGCCGATGGCCGATCGGATACTCCACCTCGACCCGGGGCGTCGCCGTGCCGTCTTTGAAGAACACCTGCACCGCGTTGCCGATATAGCGTTTTTCCGGATCGTAATAGTCTCGGGTGAAGCGCTTGTTCTCCTTGACCTTCATGCGCTCACGCAGAGCATCGATGCGCGGGTCGGAGGCGACGGTATCTTCATAGTCCTGGCCGGTGAGACGGCCGAAGACCAGGGGTACCGCAACCATGTACTGGATGCAGTGATCCCGGTCCGCGGGATTGTCCAGGGGACCGGTCTTGTCGATGATGCGAACGCCAGGCTCCTGGGTCTCGATGACGATCTCCTTGACCTCATCGACCCGGTCCTTCACCTCCTCATGCAGCCCCATGGCGCACTCAACCGCGGTCTGGGCATGGAACTCGGCCGGGTATGAGATCTTGAACAACACGTTCTCCATCACGTAGCTGCCGAAGCCCTGCGGGAAGCTCAGGGGCTTGCCTCCGAACAGGACATCGCAAAACCCCCAGGTGGGTGCCGACAATGCGGAGGGATAACCCATCTCTCCGGTCATGGCGATCAGTGCATGGCGCACGCCCCGGCTGGTGGCATCGCCCGCAGCCCAGCTTTTGCGCGACCCGGTATTGGGTGCGTGGCGGTAGGTCCGCAGGGCGCCGCCGTCGATCCAGGCGTTGGAGACAGCGTTGATGATCTGCTCGCGGCTTCCGCCGAGCAGGGCCGTGACCACCGCCGTGGTCGCCACCCGGACCAGTAACACGTGATCGAGACCGACCCGGTTGAAACTGTTCTCCAGGGCGATGACGCCCTGGATCTCATGGGCCTTGATCATTGCCGTCAGCACGTCACGGACAGTCAGGGGCTCGCGCCCCTCGGACCGGGCCTGCCTGCTCAGATAGTCCGCGACCGCCAGGATCCCGCCCAGGTTGTCCGAGGGATGGCCCCACTCCGCGGCCAGCCAGGTGTCGTTGAAATCCAGCCAGCGGATCAGGGCACCGATGTTGAACGCCCCCTGGACAGGGTCAAGCTCCCAGGCGGTGCCCGGAACCCGGGCGCCACCGGCCATGGTGGCGCCCGGCACGACCGGCCCGAGCAACTTGGTGCAGGCGGGATAATCCAGGGCCTGAAACCCGCAGGCCAGGGTATCCATCAGACAATAACGGGCGGTCTCGTAGGCGAGCTCGCTGCTGACCACATATTCCCCTGCGTATTCGGCGATATCCACCAGGGGCTGATCGGGGTCCGGACGCTTGGCCGAACGCACGTCGAAGGATGTCATGCTTGCTCCTGTGAGCTTGGGTGAATGGCTCCGCCCCTACGACCGCTGGTCCATCGGAACCCATTTCTGCAGCTTCGGCCCGATGTAGTCGGCGGCAGGCCGGATCAGCCGGTTGTCCGCCCGCTGCTCCATCACGTGCGCGGACCAGCCGGTCGTGCGCGAACAGACGAAGATGGGCGTAAACAGCGGCGTGGGGATGCCCATGAAATGATAGGCGCTGGCCGAGTAGAAGTCGGCGTTGGGGAACAGCTTCTTCTCGTCCCACATCACCTTCTCGATGGCCTCGGACACCGGGAACAGGCGCTCGTCGCCGACCTCCTCGGCGAGCTGGCGCGACAGCTCCTTGATCACCTTGTTGCGGGGATCAGAGGTGGTGTAGACACGGTGGCCGAATCCCATGATCTTGTCCTTGCGTTCCAGCGCTTCGCGGGTACCGGCATCGGCATCCTCGGCGGAGTCGAATCGCTGGATCAGCTCCATGGCCGCCTCGTTGGCACCGCCGTGCAACGGGCCGCGCAGGGCGCCGATGGCGCCGGTGATCGCCGAGTGGAAATCCGACAGCGTGGCGGCGATAACCCGGGCGGTGAACGTGGAGGCGTTGAATTCGTGTTCCGCGTAGAGGATCAGCGAGACGTCCAGCACGTGCTGGTGAAAGTCGCTGGGCGGGCGGTCGTGGAGCAGATGCAGGAAATGACCCGCGACGCTGTCGTCGCCGGTCTCCGTTTCAATCCGCTTGCCGTCCGCGTGGAAGCGATACCAGTAGAGCAGCATCGACGGAAAACAGGCCAGCAGCCGATCCGCGATGTCGCGCTGCTGGGCAAAGCTCTCCTCCGGCTCCAGGTTGCCCAGCATGGAGCAGCCGGTCCGCAGGACGTCCATGGGATGAGCGCTGCCCGGAATCTGTTCAAGGGTCTGGCGCAGGATCCCGGGCAGACCGCGCATGCCCTTCAGGCGTGTGACGTAGGCGGACAGTTCACTGGCGTCTGGCAACTTGCCGTAATGGAGCAGATAGGCGACCTCCTCGAAGCAGGCGTTCTCCGCCAGATCGTAGATGTCGTAGCCGTAATAAGTGAGACCGGCGCCCTCCTTGCCCACGGTGGCGATAGCGGTCTTGCCCGCTGTGACGCCGGCCAGACCGCCGGCTTTCTTCTTGTCGCTCATGGTCTGTCTCCTTGTTGCCGGAGAACCCGGCTTTCAGTCCCGTTCGTTGGCGAACAAACGATCCAGCCTGGCCTCATAATCGTGATAGGCGAGAATCTCGTAGAGTTCGTTCCGCGTCTGCATCAGGTCGAGCGCGGCTTTTTGCGTACCGTCGCTGCGCAATGCGCCGTAGACCGCGATCGCCGCCTTGCTCATGGCGCGGAAGGCTGACAGGGGATACAGGGCGAGACGTACGCCGGCTTCGGCCAGCTCTTCGGTGGTAAACAGGGGCGTCTTGCCGAATTCCGTGATGTTGGCCAGGACCGGCACGTCGATGGCGGCGGTGAAATCACGATACTCGTCCAGCGTCTGCAGGGCTTCGGCGAAGATCATGTCGGCGCCGGCCTCCACATAGGCCGCGGCCCGGTCCAGAGCTGCTGCCTGACCCTCCACCGCATGGGCGTCGGTACGGGCCATGATCACGAAGCGGGGGTCCGGGCGCGCATCCACCGCCGCGCGGATCCGGTCACACATCTCGGGGCCCGTGACCAGCGCCTTGCCGGGCCGGTGCCCGCAGCGCTTGGCCTGGACCTGATCCTCGATATGCATCCCGGCCGCACCGGCCCGGGTCAGATCGCGAACGGTGCGCGCGATCATGAATGCCTGGCCCCAGCCGGTGTCGGCATCCACCAGCAGGGGGAGGTCCGTGATGCCGCAGATCCGGCGCACATCCTCACAAACGTCGTTGAGACTGGTGATGCCCAGGTCCGGGAGGCCGAAGGAGGCGTTGGCGACCCCCGCCCCGGACAGATAAAGGGCCCGGAACCCGGCCCGGGCGGCCAGCAGGGCGCTGTAGGCGTTGATGGTGCCGACGACCTGCAGGGGCCGTTCGGCCTCCAGCGCTTGCCAGAGACGCTCGCCCGCAGAGGGGACCGCCGAAGGAGAAGATGGCATTTGGGTTGCCTCCCGGTTTCTGGGCGGCCGCGCGCCGGATGCGGGTGGCCGGAGGACCCGTTATTTTAGCGCAGCGATCACGGCGGCGACAGGCGGATTACGATTCGAGGGCGACGATGGTGCGGCCCTGGACGGTGCCATCGATATAGCCCTGGAAAATATCGCCCAGGTCGTCCAGACCCACCGTCCGGGTGGCGATGCTGTCGAGATGGCGGGGCCTGAGATCCGACGCCAGGCGCGTCCAGACTGCCAGTCTCGGTTCCCGGGGCGTCTTGACCGAATTGATACCCAGCAGGTTGATCCCGCGGAGGATGAAAGGCATCACCGTGGCCTCGAGCTTGTAGCCCTGGGCCAGCCCGATGCTGGCGATGCTGCCCCACCAGTCGGTGGTTCGGATCAGCCAGCTCAGGGTCTCGCCGCCCAGATTGTCCACCGCTCCGGCCCAGCGGGCGGCTTCCAGGGGCCGCTTGCCGTAATCGATTTCGTCCCGCAGCAGGATCTCTGTGGCGCCCAGTTTTTCGAGATAAGGCGCAGAGTCGCGCTTGCCGGTCACCGCGGCGACCTGGTACCCGAGCCCGCTCAGCATGTCCACGGCGAGGCTGCCGACGCCGCCCGTGGCCCCGGTCACCGCGACCACGCCCCGCTCCGGCGACAGGCCGTTGAGTTCCAGCCGGGAGATGGCCAGACCGGCGGTAAATCCGGCCGTGCCGAAACACATGGCCTGATAGGCATCGAGCCCCTCCGGGATGGGGATGACGGAGTCGCCGTCGATACGCACGAATTCGGCGTACCCGCCATCACGCTCCTCACCCAGCCCGCAACCGGTGACGAGGACCGCGTCGCCGGGTGCGTAACGGGGATCCGTCGAGGACTCGACCACTCCGGCCACATCGATGCCGGCCACCAGGGGGAAGGTCTTCATGATGCGCCCGGCACCGGTGGCGGCCAGCGCGTCCTTGTAGTTGACGCTGCTGTACTGCGCGCGGATCACGACATCCCCGGGGGACAGATCGTCCAGGGACAGCTCGTCCAGCCTGCCGGCGATGGCGTCGCCATCCTGGTGCACTCGAAACCCCCTGAAATTATTCATACTTTTCTTCCCTGTGTTTGAGATCGCGGGCTTGCCCTCTCGTGCTCGCTTCAGCGCTTCTGGCGCTTCATCCAGACCAGTATGCCCGCCGCGTTTAGCTCGATGTCAGCATCTAGGATAGACGATCGCCAGTCCGGATCCGGTTTGCAGCCGTGCTCGTCCAGCCGGGCGAACAGGCGCGCACGGATCGCCGTCCGCAGCCAGGCCTCGGGATCCGTCTCGTCCGCGGCCTTCGCGGCGAATGCGGCGTAGGCGCGGATGTCATCGCGCAGGTCCTGGGCGAGCCGCGGCAGATCCTCCACCCGGCTGAAGTGAGTGAGATAGATGGCCTCCGGCGCTGTTTCCATGATCCGGTCGACGCTGGCCAGGGCCGCGTCGGGATCGAACTGCACCGGCGTCGTGCTGGGCAGAATGAAGGGCCCGCGGTCGGTATCGAATTCCCGGTAGGAGAGCCCGAAGCTGTCTCCGGAAAAGACGACGTCGGCGCCCGGATCGTGGATGCAGTAATGATGGCGGGCGTGACCCTCGGTGTGCAGAATCCGGAAGCTGCGTCCCCCCAGCCCGATCTCCTCTCCGTCCTCCACCACGCGGATACGCGCTTCCGGAATCGGCCGGATACGGCCGTACATGGCATCGAAGGCCTCGTCCCCATAGACGGCACGGCTGCCGCTCTCCAGTCTGGCCGGATCCGCCATATGGGGTGCCCCGCGTGGATGGAGCACGGCGACGGCATTGGGCAGCAGCGCCATCAATTCGCCAGCGCCGCCCGCGTGGTCCAGGTGGACGTGGGTCAGACAGACCAGGTCGACATCGGCCGGTGCCAGGCCCGCGGCCTCGAGGGCCGCCATCAGCCGCGGCACCGCGCTGTTGGGTCCGGTGTCGACGAATGCCGCGCGGCCGTCCTCGACGATCAGATGGCTGGCGGTCATGGACGGACGCACGTAGCCGGTATCGATGGCCGTGATGCCGGCGGGAAATTCTGTGGTCAGCGCATCGATATCCAACTCCGGTCTCCCCTCGGTGGATACGCCGCCAGGTTTCGCCCGGGCCCGGTCCCTGTGCGGCCAGCCCGGCCCCGCGCCCCGGCGCGGATGGGCGCAGACGATGTCACGCGACGGGCGATCAGCGCTTGGCGGTCTTGAGGCCTTCCATGCTCGCGAACCAGGCGGCCAGATCGGCGATGTCGTCGTCGCTGAGGTTGGTGGCGAAGCCGGCCATGATCGCGTTCTTGCGCTCGCCGCTCCGATACTGGGTCAGTGCGTGGACCAGATACTCCGCATGCTGCCCGGCCAGTACCGGATAGTTGGGCGCCGTGCCGCGGCCGTCCGGGCCATGGCAGGCGGTGCAGGTCGTGGACTTGGCCCGGCCAAGCTCGGGGTCGCCGCTGGCCTGGACCAGTGCCGGAGCACACAGGGCGATCAGGGCGGCGGTGAGGATGGCGGCGCGACCCATATTATTTCCCCTCATAGCAAAATGCCGGATCGGCAAAATAGGCGGCGATGTCCTGAATTTCCTTGTCGCTCAGCGTCGCGGCCTGGGCGTGCATCGTGCCATGAGCCCGGTCACCCGCCGTGTAGGCCCGCAGGGCATCGGCCAGATACTGCGCATTCTGCCCGCACAGCTTCGGCACCGGGAAAGTGGGGTATACGTTCTTGTAGTTCTCGATGCCGTGACAGCCGAGGCAGGTCTCCGCACTGAGCCGGCCCTGCTCGGGGTTGCCATCCGCGAGGGCCGGCAGTGACAGAGACATGGCCAGTACGGCGCCGGCCAGTCTAGCTCCGACGGATTTGGCCGCAGGCGGAATCTCCCGGGAAACAGCGACACGCTTGAGCAACATGAATCCTCCGCGGCCCGCCGACATCGGCGGGGGTCTGTTCAGGGGGCGATATGGTAATCAGACCCACGTAATATTGCCACAAGCCCAACCGGTCCTGAGGAGGATGGCAGACATGCCCCGGATAATGCTGATCATGCTGTTGTTTACCCTGTTCGTCGCCGACGCCGGCGCGGAAGAAGATCCCCGGCTGGTAACCGTATCCGGGTCCGGGGAGATCCTGACGGAGCCGGATATCGCCGTCGTCGGTATCGGCGTGGAGGAACGGGCTTCGACCGTCGACGAGGCCCGCCGCCGGGTGAATGAGACGGTAACGGCCGTGCTGGCCCTGACCCGGCGGCAGGGCATCCCCGAGGAACAGGTGGCGAGTGCCGCCCTCATCGTCCGTCCCGATTACCAGTGGTTGCCAGAGAGCCGGCAACAGAAGCTGCTCGGATACGTCGTCACGCGAAGGATGAGCATCCGTCTCACGGATATCTCGGAACTCGGCGAGCTGTTCGAGGGCGTGCTCAAACTCGGTATCAATCAAGTCGATCCCCCCGTCTTCGATACGGCCAGGCGGGCCGGTCTCGAGCGCCAGGCGCTGGCGGCGGCTGCGACCGATGCCCGGGCCCGGGCCACCGTGCTGGCCGATGCTTTGGGCATGAAGCTCGGCCCGGTGCACCGGATCGACGCCATCGGGGGCCCGGTGGTCCAGCCGCTGCGCGAGCGGGGTATGGCGACGGCCATGGCCAGCGCCGACGAAGGGGGCAGCTATCAGGCCGGCGAGATCCGTATCGTCAGTTCGGTGAATGCCAGCTTCGAGCTGGTCGGACCGTGAGCGGGACTCAATCCTGCGCCAGGGCGTCCGCGATGTCCTGCAGCAGGACCGGATCCTGGGGAGCGGTGGCGGCAGGATAGCGAGCGATCACCCGCCCGTCCCGCCCGATCAGGAATTTCTCGAAGTTCCAGGCGATGTCGCCGGGATGCCCGTTCACCGGATCGGTCAGCCAGGCGTAAAGCGGGTGGCGATCGGGCCCGTTGACCTCGATCTTGACGCCCAGCGGGAAACTTACTCCGTAGCGCTGCTGGCAGAATCCCAGGATCTGGTCCGCCGTCCCCGGCTCCTGGCCGCCGAACTGGTTGCACGGCAGGCCGAGTACGCTGAAGCCCTCTGGCTCCAGTTCCTCATGTAGCGCCTGCAGGCCCGCGTATTGGGGTGTGTAGCCGCATTCGCTGGCCACGTTGACGACCAGCACCACGCGGCCCCTGAGGGCAGCAAGCACATCCGGCTCGCCGCCCAGGCTGTCGATCTCGAAGTCGCTGAATTGCTTCATCCGGTTCCGCTCCCCGTCCACGACCGATCCTAGCACGGGCGGCGGCCTCGACAGGCCGCCATGCGGATGACACCATCCCATCCCGATGCCCGGAGCCGGGCGCATCCCGCGGCGCTGACTTGAGACGATCACTGATCATCCTGTTCCTGGCGGTACTGCTGCTCATGTGCGGGGCACCGCCTTTGATCGGCAGCGTGGCAGAGGGCCGTCACCAGTTCCTGCTGGATCAGCTGACCCGGGCGACCACTGGCGCGGTGCCGGAAGTGGAGCGGTACGAGACCGGCTGGTTTACCTCCCGGGCCCGGCATCGCCTGTCCCTTACCGATGAGCGGGCGCAGCGTCTGGCGCATCTGCTGACGGGAGCCAGGGGCGCGCCGCCGACTTCCCTTGTCATCGACAGCGTCATCGCCCACGGCCCATGGCCCCTGCTGGAGGGCGCCCCGGGCCTGGCCCGCATGCGCTCGGACCTGCTGGTAGAGGGCGCTGACGGCACCCGGACGGCGATCCCGGGTCAGGCGATCACGCGTATCGGCTTCGGCGGCGGCGGTCAGACGCGATTCCTGGCCGGGCACGCCGAAGGCCCGATGGCCGATGGTCAGGGTGCATTCACCGCTGCGGGCGCAGATATCTCGGTGGTATTCGACCGTCACGCCGCCCGGCTGCGTTCATCCGGCCGGCTCGGCCCGATCGAAGTGGCGGGCACCAACGGCCTGATGCGCTCAGGGGACATCGACTTCGAGAGCGATACTCGTCCGACCCGATTCGGGCTGCGGGCAGGCCACAGCCGCGTAAGTCTCGAGAGCTTCCGGTTCGTCGACCGGCTGGGCCGCGAAGTCAGCGGCTCCGGGATGGAGATCGATCTCACCGTCAGAGCCGATGACGACACGGTCGGCTACGCCGCGGAATTCGACCTGGCGACCATCGAGGCCGCCGGAGGTGCGCCGGTGTCCGCCCGAATGCGGCTGGCCCTCGAGGCTCTCGACGGGGTCATGCTCGGCGCGCTGTTGCAGCGGGTCCAGCAGGGCTTCCCCCTGCGCGACGCGGGCGTGGAGTTTGCCGACGTGCTACGGCCGGGTTCGAGACTCGAACTGTCGGAGCTGGTTCTCAGCGCCGGCGACGGCCGCGCTACGCTCGAACTCGATCTGGGCCTGCCTGATGGACATCAGCGACCCGTCCGCGACGGCAGTGATCTGCTTTCCGCCGTCGACGGCAGCGGCCGCCTGACCCTGAACCGGCCGATGCTCAATGACGCGCTCGGTCTGCAGGGGGACGAAAATGGCGATCCGATCGGCCTGCTGTCCGCCGGTTATCTGCGTCGCGAGGGTGACAGCTTCGTCAGCGACCTGCGTGTCAGCGGCGGGCTGATCACGCTGAACAAGCTGCCGCTGCCGCTGCCGTTCAACCGTTAGGGCGGACCGCCCTCCTCCGTCGGCACGGCCCCGGGGTGATGACAGGCCACCATGCGCCCCTCGTATCGACGCAACGCCGGCCGCTCCGCGGCACACCGCGCGTCCGCGAGGGGACAGCGGGTGCGAAAAGCGCAGCCGCTGGGCGGATCCAGCGGCGAAGGCAGATCACCGACGATAGAGACGTGCGGCGCGCCCTGTTGTATGGCGGGATCCGGAACCGGTACGGCATCGATGAGGGCCCGGGTGTAGGGATGCATGGGTTCATCGCAGACATGATCGCTGTCGCCGATCTCCACCACCCGACCCAGATACATGACCATGATGCGATGGCTTATGTGGCGCACCACCGAAAGGTCATGGGCGATGAACAGCAGGGACAGGCCCAGATCGAGCTGGATGTCCATCAGAAGATTGACGATCTGGGCCTGGATCGACACATCCAGGGCGCTGACGGGTTCGTCGCAGATGATCAGCGAGGGCTTCAGGATCAGCGCCCTGGCGATGCCGATGCGCTGGCACTGTCCGCCAGAGAACTCATGGGGATAGCGGTTGATGAGGCTGGTCCCGAGACCGACGCGGCTCATCATCTCCTCGACCCGTGTCCGGCGGCCGGATCGATCGAGCCCGGGTTCGAACACGCGCAGCGGCTCGGCGATGATCTCGCCGACCGTCATGCGGGGATTCAGGGAAGCCAGCGGATCCTGGAAGATCATCTGCGCTTCCCGGCGGCGCTGACGCAGCGCGTCCCGGCCGAGGCCCGTCAGCGGCCGGCCCGAAAGATCCACCGTGCCCCCCGCCACCGGCACCAGCCCCAGAATGCCCCGGGCCAGGGAGGATTTGCCACAGCCGGACTCGCCCACGACCCCCAGCGTCTCCCCCTTGCCCAGCTCGAAACTGACAGCGCTGACCGCTTCCAGCATCCGCGACGGACGCAGCAGGCTCTCGCCCGGGATGCGGAAACGGACCGAGAGGTCGCTGACCTGCAGCACCGCTTCTGACGACGGGTCATTCATGGCAGCGAGTCCCGGTGACAGGCCTTGAGGTGATTTTCGCCGACGCGCTCGAGCGCCGGCCGCTGCTCGAGACAACGAGGCTCCTGATATTCGCATCGGGCGGCGAACGGGCATCCGACCGGCAGCGCCAGCAGGCTCGGCGGGTTGCCCGGGATGGTCTCGAGGCGGGCCAGACCGGGCTGGTCCAGGCGCGGCACCGATCGCAGCAGTCCACGGGTATAGGGATGCCGGCTGTGATGGAAGATCTGCTCCAGGTCGCCGTACTCCATCAGCTGCCCGCCGTACATGACCAGGGCCCGATCACAGCTTCCGGCCACGACACCCAGATCATGGGTGATGAGGATGATGGCCGTGCCGAATTCACGCCGGATCTCCGCCAACAGCTCGAGGATCTGGGCCTGTACCGTCACATCAAGTGCAGTCGTAGGCTCGTCTGCAATCAGCAGATCGGGACGGCACAGCAGGGCGATGGCGATCATTACCCGCTGGCGCATGCCGCCCGAGAACTCGTGGGGATAGCGGTCGATCCGCCGGCGGGCGTCGGGGATGTGGACCGCGTCCAGCATCTCGAGCGCCGTGCGTCTCGCGTCGTCCTCACTCATGCCCTTGTGCAGCACCAGCACCTCTACCATCTGGCGGGCCACAGTCAGGTAGGGATTGAGCGACGTCATGGGGTCCTGGAAGATCATGGAAATGCGGTCACCGCGAACGCGGTTGAGCTGATCTGCGGGCAGATTGAGGATCTCCTCGTTCCGGTAGCGCACGCTTCCGGAACAACGGCCGTTGGCTGCCAGCAATCCCATGATGCTCAACACCGTCTGGCTCTTGCCGGAACCGGACTCGCCGACGATGGCCAGGACTTCGGACGGTTCGAGGGCAAAGCTGATGCCGTTGACCGCCTCCACCTCCCCATCGGCGGTGTCGAATCGCACCACCAGCTGATCGACTTCCAGCAGCGGCATGATGCTCAGCGGTCCTTCGGGTCGAGGGCGTCGCGCAGCCCGTCGCCGATGAAGTTGAAACAGAACAGGGTCGCCGCCAGGAATACCGCCGGGAAGATCAGCAGCCAGGGCGCGCTCTCCATCTCCTGGGCCCCGTCGTTGACCAGCGCGCCCCATGAAGTCATCGGCTCCTGGACACCCAGACCGAGGAAGCTCAGGAAAGACTCCACCAGGATCACCTGGGGGATCGTGAGCGTGACATAGACCACGACCACGCCCAGCAGATTGGGCACGATATGCCGGCGGATGATGTCGAAGCTCGATGTGCCCAGCGCCTCGGCCGCCTCGATGAACTCCTTGTGTTTGAGGCTCAGGGTCTGGCCCCGGACGATGCGCGCCATATCGAGCCAGTTGATGGCGCCGATGGCGACGAAGATGAGCACGATGTTGCGCCCGAACAGCACCATCAGAAGGATGACGAAGAACATGAACGGCATGGCGTAAAGGATGTCCACGATCCGCATCATCACGTGATCCACGCGGCCACCGGCGTACCCGGCGATAGCCCCGTAGGCGATACCGATCACCAGGCTGACCAGGGTGGCGACCAGACCCACCAGCAGCGAGATACGCCCGCCATGGAGCGTGCGCACCAGCAGGTCCCGCCCCAGGCTGTCGGTGCCGAACAGATGACCGCTGGCCAGGTCGGGCGGGATGGCGATATGACCCCAGTCGGTGAAGTCGTAATCGAAGGGGATCAGCCAGGGCCCGATGATCACGGTGACGGTCATGGTGGCGAGGATGAATGCGGCCACCACCGCAGCGCGGTTGCGCAGCAGCCGGCGCCAGGCATCGACCCACAGGCTGCGACCCTCCACCGGCATGTTCTCGACCGCGTCGACCGCCGCCATCAGTACTTCACCCTCGGGTCCAGCAGGGCATAGATCATGTCGACCAGGAAATTGAATACGATGATCAGTACGCCGTAGAAGATGACCACTCCGAGGACCAGGGTGTAGTCCCGGTTGAGCGCGCCCTGGACGAAATATCGGCCCAGCCCGGGCACCCCGAAAATCTGCTCGATCACGACAGAGCCGGTGATGATCGCGGCGGTCGCCGGACCCAGATAGGACACCACCGGCAGCAGCGCCGGCTTGATGGCGTGACGCAGGATCACCAGGCGCTCCGGGAGTCCTTTGGCCCGCGCCGTGCGGATGTAGTTACTGTGCAGGACCTCGATCATGCTGCCGCGAGTCAGTCGGCTGATATACGCGATCTGAGGCAGCGCCAGGGAGATCACCGGCAGCACCAGGTTAGCTAACGAGCCGTCGCCGAGTCCGCCGGCCGGCAGCCATCCCAGGTAGACCGCGAAAAACAGGATCAGCAGCGGCGCCATGACGAAATTCGGGATGGAGATGCCGGTCATGGAGACGGCCATGACCGAATAGTCGGTGCGCGTGTTCTGTCTCAGGGCGGCGAGCGTACCGGCCGTCACGCCCACGACCAGTGCCAGCAGCATGGCCAGCCCGCCCAGACGCAGCGATACCGGAAAGCCGGCCATCACCAGTTCGCTGACGGAATATTCCTTGTACTGGAACGAAGGCCCGAAGTCGCCCTTCAGGAGCCCCGCCAGATAACGGCCGAACTGCTGATACAGGGGCTCATCGAGATGATAGGCCTCGAGCATCCTCGCTTCGATCTCGGGCGGCAGCTTGCGCTCGCTGTCGAACGGCCCCCCTGGCGCCACCCGGATCATGAAGAACGCGATGGCGATCATGATCAGCAGGGTCGGCCAGGCGCCGATGAAACGCTTCAGGGCGTACTTGAGCAATTGGGATCCTCCCGATCCGGCGCGCCGAATGGTACCACCCGGCTAGAAACCCCGTGCGTCGGTATCGATCGAGACGAACTTGCTGTAATTGTGATCCAGCCCGTTGGGTTGGTAGCCCAGCACCCAGGGCTTGACCAGGCGCTTGACCACCGAGAAGTAGATCGGCATCACCGGATACTGGGAAAGCAGCCGGCTTTCGGCCTCCCGCAGCAGCTGCTGTCGTCGGACCGGGTCCCGGGTGCCGCTGGCCTCGGCCAGCAGGCGGTCATACTCCGCATCATCGAAACCGGGGTCGTTCTGGCCGTGGGTGGAGTGGAAGATCTCCAGGAAGGTGTTGGCATCGTTATAGTCGCCGACCCATCCCATCCGCATCACCTGCCAGCGGCTGCCGTCGCGGCGCTGCTGCAGCAGCACCTTGAATTCCAGATTGGTGGGTCTCGCCTTGACGCCGAGCGCCTGCTTCCACATGGCGGCGATGGCCAGCGCGATCTTCTTGTGATTCTCGCTGGTGTTGTAGAACAGCTCGACCTGCAGCGGCTTGTCTTCGCTGAATCCGGCCTCCTCGTACAGCCGCCGCGCTTCGGCCAGGCGGCGCTCGGCCGGCCAGTCCTCCCAGGGAAATTTTGACGGCTGATAGCCGATGACCGCCGTCGGCACGAAGCCGTAGGCCGCGATCTCACCCACGCCGGTGACTTTCTCGACGATGATCTCCCGGTCGATGGCCATCGTCAGTGCCTGGCGCAGACGCAGGTCGTCGAAGGGAGCGTTCTTCAGGCTGAATTGATAATAATAGACCGACGCGAAAGGCGCGACGACCAGCTCATCCGGCAGATTCTCGCGGCTCCATTGGAACTGGTTGTTCGGCAGCGTAAAGCTGAAATCCAGTTCACCTGCGCGATAGCGCTTTAGCTCGGCGGAAGGCTGCTCGATATGAAGATAATAAACCGTGTCGAGGGCGACGCTGCCGGCATCCCAGTAGTGGGGGTTCTTGCGCAACTTGACGTGGGACTGGACCACCCACTCGTCCAGCATGAATGCGCCGTTGGAAACCTGGTTGCCAGGCCGTGAAAAGCGATCGCCGAATTCGGCCAGGGATTGACGGTGGACCGGATAGGCCGTGGAATGATTCAAGATCTCGAGGAAATACGGCGTCGGCTCCACCAGGCGTATCTCCAGCGTGCGATCGGACAGGGCATTGACCGCCAGGGCGTCCGGCGGCTGCCGCCCGGCGACCACCTCCAGAGCCCCTTCGACGGCCTGCAGCAGCTGACCGTAGGCGGACCCGGTCGCCGGATCCACCGCGCGCCTCATGCCAGCCACGAAGTCATCGGCCACCACCGGATCGCCGTTGGACCAGCGGGCATCGTCGCGGAGAAAAAACGTGTAGACGCGTCCGTCGTCACTGATCTCCCAGCGCTCGGCCACACCGGGCGCCAGTGAACCGTCCGGATTTTCCGCCACCAGCCCCTCGTACAGATCACGCAGGATATCCGCCGCCGAGGTCTCCTCGGAGCGTTGGGGATCGAGGCTGTCCGGTTCCCCGCCATTGCCCCGGCGGAACACCAGCCCGTCTTCCACCGGGGGTGGTATCGGCTTGTTCCCTTCCTCACCCGGTCCGGAATCGGTGCAACCGGCTCCTCCGAGGACCAGCAGCAGGCCGAACAGGAATTTATGGAAGGCTCTACTCGTCAATGTGTTCGTCCCCAACGGTGGCGTCGTCGTCCACGATATACAGATTCCGGGTGGCGTGGTTATCGAGCAGATTGTCGCTCCAGCCCCGCACCCATGGTTTGACCAGGCGCCTGGAGACATAGAAGTAGATCGGCATCACCGGCTGTTGTTCCAGCATCAACGCCTCGGCTTCCGCCAGCAGCGCCAGCCGCCTGCCTGGCTCCGGCTCGGCCGCCGCCCGCTCCAGCAGCGCATCGTAGGCGGGATCCGCGTAGCCGGTGTCGTTCTGGCCGTTGGTCGATTGCAGTATGTCGAGGAAGTTGACCGGATCCTGGAAATCCCCGATCCAGCCTGCCCGGAATACTTCCGTGTCGGCCTTCCTGGTTCGGGCGTCGAGGAAGACCTTGAATTCCTGGTTGACGATGCTGGCCCGGACGCCCAGATTCTGTTTCCACATGGCCGCGACCGCCAGCGCCATCTGGCGATGATTGTCGCTGGTGTTGTAGCGGACCTCCACCTCCAGCGGCCGCTCGGGTCCGTAACCGGCTTCGGCGTAGAGTCGACGCGCCTCGGCCAGCCGCTGCGCCTCGGGCCAATCCGCCCATTCCGGCACGAAGCCGGGGTAGCCCGGCATGGGCGGCACGAAACCGAACGCGGGCTGCTCGCCGCCACCGGTCACGTATCGGGTCAGGATCGAGCGGTCCACGGCCATGGTCAACGCCCGACGCAGACCCGGCTGGCCCCTGAACGGTGGCCGCTCCAGGTTGAAGCCGAAATAGTAGATGCCGAGATAGGGGGCAACCTGGAACTGGTCGGGCAGATTGTCGCGGATCCAGCGTATCTGGTTGTGGGGGACCGCATCGGTCCAGTCCAGGTCTCCGGCCCGGTAGCGCTTCAGTTCCGAGGCCGGGTTCTCGATCGGGTGGAAGACAACGCTCTCGATGCGGAGTCGGTCGGCGTCCCGGAAATGCGGACTACGCACCAGCCGGATATGTGATTGCAGCACCCATTCATCCAGCATGTACGGGCCGTTTGAGACCAGCCGGCCGGGCCGGGCGAAGGCGTCGGGCCATCGCTGCACACTTTCCCGATGCAGGGGATAAGCCATGGGATGGGTCAGGAGCTCGAGGAAATAGGCGGCCGGTTCTTCCAGGGTGATGCGCAGTGTCAGCTCATCCAGGGCTTCGACGCCGAGCGCCTCGGGCGGCAGTCGGCCGGCCGTGACGGCGGCGGCATTGGCGATTGGGATCAGCAGCCCCGAGTAGTTGGACAAGGTCGCCGGATCGACCCCGCGGCGCAGGGCGAAGACGAAATCCTCCGCCGTGACCGGGTCGCCGTTCGACCACCGGCCGTCGTCACGCAGAGCAAACTGGTAGACCCGGCCATCGTCGCTGATCTCCCACGAACGGGCGGCACCGGGCTCGAGGCTCCCGTCTGCTCCGTGAGAGACCAGCCCCTCGTAGAGATCCCGCTTGATATTGGAGGACGGCACGCCCTCGCCTTTGTGGATGTCCAGGCTCTGGGGCTCCGAGCCGTTGCCCCGGTGCAGCTCCGTCAGGGAAGCCGGCCCTGCGTCGGCCAGCTGCCCGGGCCCGCCGGGCTGTCCGCAAGCCGCCAGCAGCACCAGCACTGCCGCCCACAATGGACGAGCGATCAAGGTCCGGTGGTCCCGTCGGCGGCGAGCGCCGTGTCCCGGCGTTTCAGATGGATCAGCAGCAGGGAGATGGCCGCCGGCGTGACGCCGGGGATACGTGCCGCCTGGCCCAGGGTGGCCGGGCGGTGTTGATCCAGTTTCTGGCGCACCTCATGGGATAGACCGGCCACGTCTCCGTACAGCATGTCTTCCGGCAACGCGCGATCCTCGTGGGCGCGATGGCGCTCGATCTCCGCCTGCTGGCGGCGGATGTAGCCATCGTATTTGAGCTGCACCTCCACCTGCGCGATCACGTCCTCCGCCAGATCCGGCGCCGCGAACGCGTCCATGTCCGCCAGGTCCCCGTAGCTCACCTCCGGGCGCTTGAGCAGCTCCGACGCCCTGGACTCCCGGCTCAGGGGCCCGCCGAACAGCCGTGTGGAGACGTCCTCCGGCATGTCTCCCGGCTGCAGAACGCAACGGCCGAGCCGATCCAGCTCGCCCAGGACTGCCTCGCGTTTCTGCTCGAAGGCCAGCCAGCGCGCGTCATCGATCAGTCCCAGGTCCCGGCCGGCCGGCGTGAGGCGCAGGTCCGCGTTGTCTTCCCGCAGCAGCAGCCGGTGCTCGGCCCGGCTGGTGAACATGCGATAAGGCTCGGCGGTGCCCTGCGTGACCAGGTCGTCGACCAGCACACCGATGTAGGCTTCGTGGCGGCGGGGATACCAGGGTTCGCGGTCGTGGATCCTCAGCGCGCTGTTGATGCCGGCCAGGATGCCCTGGGCAGCGGCTTCCTCGTAGCCCGTCGTCCCGTTGATCTGCCCGGCGAGGAACAGGCCGCCGATTATGCGGCTCTCGAGCGTGTGCCGGAGGTCGCGCGGATCGAAAAAATCATATTCGATCGCGTATCCGGGTCGCGTGATGTGGGCCTGCTCGAATCCGCGGATGCTGCGGACGAATTCGTATTGAACGTCGAACGGCAGACTGGTGGAGATGCCGTTCGGATAGATCTCGGGCGTATCGAGACCTTCCGGCTCGATGAAGATCTGATGGGAGGGCTTGTCCGCGAACCGCTGGATCTTGTCTTCCACCGACGGACAATAACGCGGCCCGGTCCCCTCGATCGCACCGCTGAACATGGGCGAGCGATGCATCGCCGCGCGGATGATCTCATGGGTGCGTTCGTTGGTGGCGGTGATATGGCAGCAGACTTGCCGTGGATGTTGCGCCCGGCTGCCCATGAACGAAAACACGGGCCGCGGCTCGTCCCCCGGCTGCACCTGGAGCCCGGAAAAATCGATGCTGCGTCCGTCGATCCGCGGCGGCGTGCCGGTCTTCAGCCGGCCGATACGAAACGGGAGTTCCCGCAATCGCTCCGCCAGCCGGCGCGCTGGCGGGTCACCGGCACGCCCCCCTTCGTGCTGATTCTCACCCACGTGTATGCGTCCGGCCAGGAAGGTGCCGACAGTGAGCACGACACACGGCGCCCGGAACTCCAGGCCCATGCGGGTACGGACGCCCGAGACGCGGTCCCCGCTGAGAAGCAGATCGTCCACCGCCTGCTGGAACAGGCTCAGGCCCGGCCGGGTCTCGAGCATCTGGCGGATCGCTTTGCGGTACAGCGTCCGGTCCGCCTGGGCCCGGGTCGCGCGGACCGCCGGCCCCTTGCGGGCGTTCAGGGTCCGGAAATGGATCCCGGCCCGGTCCGCCGCCAGCGCCATGGCCCCGCCGAGGGCATCCACCTCCCGTGCCAGATGACCCTTGCCGATACCGCCGATGGCCGGGTTGCAGCTCATCTGCCCGAGCGTGTCGATGCTGTGGGTCAGCAGCAGGGTGCGCGCGCCCATGCGGGCGGCCGCCAGGGCCGCCTCGGTCCCGGCATGGCCGCCGCCGACCACGATCACATCGAATTGTTGGGAATATTTCACGCCAGCTTCCGCCCTCCCGAGGGGGCGCTATTCTAGGCGCCGTCCGCCCGACTCACCAGAGGCGGAGCCGGGACCGACCGGGATATTCGTCGTACCGGACTGTCTTTACGCCTTTACTGGGACGGCAGTCACATTTTGACAAGCCGCTTTCCGCCATGATCTGAATGGCGGCGAGCGACCCTGTCGGTCGCCGCCTGGTGCATTGGTTTCCGGGCAGGACGCCCGCTGGACCGGACAGGTTGGTCATGCTGCCGAAGCTGGATCCGAGACAACGTCTGAGAATGCGCCGCTTCAAGATGGCGCTGGTGTCCTACTGCATGTGGGCATCGCTGGGTCTGTTCGCCTTCTACACCCACCAGCTGACCATTTCCCGGGAGATGCTCTACATCATCCTCGGCGGTATCGCGCTCAGCAATCTCTATTTCTACGTCATGATCCGCAGCGGTCTGAATCGCCGTCTCAACGACCCGGCCATGACCCTGCCCCAGCTGATCATCGCAACCGGCTGGGCCATGGTGCTCATGTTCGCGGCGCCCCAGGCCAGGGGTGCCCTCATGATGGTCTACGTGATCACCATCCTGTTCGGCATCTTCCACCTGAACCGCCGGGGCTTCTTCGCCATGACCGCGCTGTCCCTGCTCGGTTACATGCTGGTCGTCGGCGCGGATTTCATCCTGTCACCCGAGTACTTCGACGTCGACCGGGAGTTGCTCAACGCCATGGTGCTGAGTGCCAGCCTGATCTGGTGCGCCAGCTTCGGCAATTATGTGGCGCAGCTGAAATCCACTCTCCGCCAGAACAACATCGAGTTGCGGGAAGCGGTCAGCAGCGCCAGCCGCATGGCGACCAGGGATCATCTGACCCAGTCCTTCAACCGCCGCTACATGATGGAGAGCCTGAGCCGGGAGAAAGCCCGGGCCGACCGCACCGGGTCCACCTTCTCCCTGTGCATCCTGGATCTGGACCACTTCAAGGCCCTGAATGACGCCCATGGCCATCTGGTGGGCGACCGGGTGCTGACCGCGTTCGCGTACCTCGCCCGTCAGGAGCTGCGGGCCACCGACGTGATCGATCTGGACAGCGAAGGACGCTGTTTCGGACGCTTCGGCGGAGAAGAGTTCATCTGCCTGCTGCCGAGCACCGACGAGGACGGCGGTCACCGCTGTGCCGAACGGCTGCGGGAAGCGACCGCCGAGGCTCATTTCGAGGGCAAACTCAGGATCACGCTTTCGGCCGGCGTGGCGGAATACCGGTCCGGGGAATCGGTCGCCGACACCCTGCGACGGGCCGATGACGCGCTCTACTTCGCCAAACAGACCGGCCGCAATCGCGTCGAGTGCGCCAGCACCCTGGACGGACCGAGGCCGCCCACCGAGACCTCCACCGAGAAAGTCGTCCGCGGCCGCTTCCGGCGCTCCGGTTCCAGCTGACGCCCTCCAAACCTCATCGCGCGGCCCGGTTCGCCAGCGGTGTCTGGGGGCCCGCCGAGCACAACAGGGGGAAGTACTCGAATTGTGTATCACACTCTTCGCCCTGGGCGGCATAACGCATGTTCAGACCCGCCCGGCGGCGGTCCGAAACATTGGGTCCGCTGGTATGGAGCAACCAGGAGTGGAACAGGTAGAACTCTCCCGGCTTCAGGTCCAGCGTCACGGCCCGGCTGATCTCTTCCGGTGTCAGGGCGCCGGTGCGCAATAGTTCGGCCTTGATCCGTTTCTGATAATCACCGATCAGCAGACGATGGCTGCCGGGGATGATCTGCATGGCGCCGTTCCGGGCATCGACCTCGTCGAAGGCCATCCACACGGTCACCGTCTGCACCGGATCGCCGTTGGGAAGATAACCGCCGTTGCGCTCACCCACGTCCTGGTGCCAGGCGAAGGTGCGGCCGGTTTTCGGATGTTTGACCACGAATCGGGTCTTGAACAATGCGATGCGCGGCGTCCCCAGCATCTGCGCCACCGGGCGCACGATGCAGGGATGCGTACAGACGTCGAACACATCTCCTTCGGTCAGGTGGAGATCGCGCCCGCGCTTGGCCGGCACCGGGATGTGCTGCCAGGGCCCGTCGAAGCGCAGCGGTCCGAGGAAGCCCTGCTCGTCATAGCTCCGCAGCTGCTCCTCGCTTAACTCATAACGATCGAACTCCGGACGCGCCGGACGTCTGGCGGCCCGGGCCCGGAGACTCTGCCAGCTCAGCGGCCGTTCCCAGAACGCGTCCTGGCGGCCACCGTAATAGGCCTCCAGAGCCTTGTTGGCGATCCGGGAGCTTCGCAATGCAGCATCGCCGTTGCCGGTGGCCGCCCCGCCCGACAATTCACCGACGATGGACTCCAGCATGGGCCGGTGGGGCAGCGGCGGTTTCGGGAATCGCCAGGTCCTGACGCGTGGCCATCGCAGCTTCCGGCGCAGGTCCGCCAGCTGCCAGTCCCGCCGGGTCACGCTCAAGCGCATCAGGGCCTCGGGCGTTTGCTCCAGACGCACCGGAGATGACACGGACATACAGGACAGGCGCAGCCGTCCCCGATGGCCCTGGATGACCAGCTCGTCCGTGGGTCTGCTGGACGTGAAATCCCACACCGCGCTGCCGACCGCGCCGCCGGGCGTGGTAAAGGCGATCGACACGGCGTCCTCGGCATCGTGCAAGGGGACCGAATTGCTGGCCGAGCCACCCTTGAAGGCCAGTGGGCCGAACCAGTCGTCAAACAGGTCCAGCACGTGACCACAGAGATCGTAAAATTGCCCACCGCCACATATCGCCGGTGACAGACGCCAGTCGCCCCGGCGCAGTCGCTTGCTCAGCCGGTAATCGATCGAGGTGATGGTGCCGAGCTCACCGGACCGGATGATCTCCCTCACGGTCTGGAATTTGGGCAGGAATCTCCGATAGTAGGAAACGAAAAACGGCAGACCCGCCTCGCGGAACGCCGCGACCATCCGCTGACACTCTCCGTCGGACCGGCCGGCAGGCTTCTCGACGACACAAGCCTTGCCCGCCGCGCAGGCCGCCAGCGCGTATTCCAGATGGCGATCCGGCGGGGTAGCGACATAGACCACATCCACCTCGGGATGCTCGAGGACCTTTTGGGCGTCAGTGGTCCACAACTCCGCCCCGCGCCGTTCGGCATAGTCCTTCAGCCTGGCCTCCGAGCGGCGCATGACCGCCACCAGTCGGCTGCCGGGGATGGTCGTGAAGGCATCGCCCGCCTTGCGGTCGATCACGTCCCCGCATCCGATGATGCCCCAGCCTGTAGTCTTCACGATCCTGGTCTCCTGGCGCTCCGACAGGGGTCGGGCAGCCATCAATGATAGGCCAAACGATGATCGGGTTCCGGCCGGGCCAGTGCATGGCCTATTTACCGATGCAGAAGCTGGAGAAGATCTTGCCGAGCAGATCGTCGCTGCTGACCTCGCCGGTGATCGTGCCGAGCTGACCCTGGGCCAGCCGCAGCTCCTCCGCCACCAGCTCACCGGCCCGGTAGGTCTGCAGCTGGATCACCGCTTCCTCCAGATGCGCCCGGGCACGCTCCAGCGCCTCCAGATGGCGGCGCCGGGCCGAGAACGCGCCCTCCCCTGCGGTCTGGTAGCCCATCAGCGCCTTGAGATGTTCCCGCAACAGATCGATCCCGGCCCCGGTCAGCGCCGACACTGCGAGCACGGTGACGCCGTCGCGCTCTTCCTCGCCCGGTGTCTCGCCGCTCAGATCGATCTTGTTGCGGACCACAGTCAGCGCGGCGTCGCGAGGCACTTCTTCCATCTGGTCCGCGGCGGTGAGGCCGTCGCTGGCATCGACCACCAGCAGGACCCGGTCCGCTTGCTCCATGGCGCGCCGGGCCCGCCGCATGCCCTCGATCTCCACCAGGTCCCCCTCGGCCCGCAGTCCGGCGGTGTCGATGACGTGCAGCGGCATGCCATCGATGGCGATCTGCTCGCGCAGGACGTCCCGGGTGGTTCCGGGCTGCTCCGTGACGATGGCCGTGTCCTGACCGGTGAGCCGGTTCATCAGGCTGGACTTGCCGGCGTTGGGCTTGCCGGCCAGCACCACACTCATGCCTTCCCGGAGGATCGCGCCCTGGGATGCCCGGGCCAGCACATCTTCAAAACCGCTGCGCAGGCGGGAGAGCCGGTCGTCGATAGCCTGGTCCGCGAGGAAGTCGACCTCCTCCTCGGGGAAGTCGATGGCCGCTTCCACATAGACGCGCAACGACGTGAGCCCCTCGACCAGCTCGTGGACCCGATGCGAGAACTCGCCCTGAAGAGAGCGGAGCGCCGCCCTCGCCGCCTGGACCGATCCGCTGTCGATCAGATCGGCGATCGCCTCGGCCTGGGCCAGGTCCATGCGGTCGTTGAGAAATGCGCGCCGGGAAAACTCCCCGGGCTGCGCCAGTCGCGCCCCGAGTCCGAGCAGCCGCCGTATGAGGAGATCTACGACGACCGGGCCGCCGTGAGCATGAAACTCGACCACGTCCTCACCGGTGAACGAGTGCGGACCGGGAAATGCCACCACGAGGGCCTTGTCGATGACCTGGCCCGCGTGATCGCGAAATCGCCGTAAGGAGATCTGGCGGTCCGGCGGCAGATCCCCCGCCACGGCGGTGGCGATGGTCATCGCCGCCGGTCCGGAGACCCGCACGACCGCCACGCCACCGCGGCCCGGCGGGCTCGCCTCGGCGACGATCGTGTCGTCGGTCGGCATGGGGCTGGTCATGGACGGTCGGTGCAGTCTGCGGGGCGGACCCTTGTGCGTTGTCGTCCGGACGGGCCCCGAGTTCCCGGCGGTTCCCGCCTCTGGGTGCCACCCCCTGATCGGAGCTTGAGCACCCGCATCACCGGGATGCCATCAGGCACGGCTCAGTGGCCCGCTTCCACCACCCGGTTGATCCGCCATTGTTGCGCGATGGACAGCAGATTGTTGACGAACCAGTACAGCACGAGTCCGGCCGGGAAGAAGGCGAAAAACACCGTGAACACGATCGGCAGAGCCATCATGACCTTGGCCTGGACCGGGTCCGGCGGGGCAGGATTGAGCTTCTGCTGGATGAACATGGTGACGCCCATCAGCAGGGGCAGGATGAAATACGGGTCTTTCGAGGACAGGTCGTCGATCCACAGCATGAATGGCGCCTGGCGCATCTCCACGCTCTCCAGCAGCACCCAGTACAGCGCCAGGAACACCGGCATCTGCACCAGGATAGGCAGACAGCCGGAGGCGGGATTGACCTTCTCCCGCTTGTAGAGCTCCATCATCGCCTGGGAGAGCCCCTGCCGATCGTCGCCGAAGCGCTCCTGCAGGGCCTTCATACGCGGCTGCAGCTTGCGCATCTTGGCCATGGATTTACCGCTGGTCTCGGACAGCTTGTAGAACACCAGCTTGATCAGGACCGTCAGCAGGATGATGGCCCAGCCCCAGTTGCCGGTCAGGTCATGGAGACGCTCCAGCACCCAGAACAGGGGCTGGGAGATAATGGTCAGCCAACCGTAATCGACCGACAGCACGAGGCCCTGCGCCGTCTCCTTCAGCTGCTCCTGGATCTTCGGGCCGACGAACAAGGTGTCGCTGAACCTGGCGGTCTCGCCCGGCGCGACACTGGCCAGTGCGCCGAGGGCACTGAGGGTGTACCGATCACCCCGCGCCGTCACTTTGTAGCTGGCGGGTGCATCCCCGGGCGGCACCGCGGCCAACAGGAAATGGTGCTGGATCGAGGCGATCCAGCCGCCGGTGTTCACCGCCTCCACCGGTTCCTCGAACAGATCGGGGACGTCGAGTTTCTCGTATTTCTCGCCGTCATAAAGCACCGGCCCGCGGAACGAGTAGCTGTCCACGTCGGTCATGGAGCGGGATTGATCCAGCTGCCGGCGGCGGATCTGCACATAGCTGGCACCGCTCCAGGCCTGATCGGATCCGTTCCGGACCATGTGTTCGACTTCGATCGCGTAATGGCCGCGTCGCAGTCGATATGTCTTGATGACTTCGAGCCCATCGCTGCCCGTCCAGCGCAGGGGTATCTCCAGCACTTCGCCGTCCGGCGGCAATTCGAAGACGTCCTGGCCTACGGAGAAGAGGGCGTCGGCGGCCGGCGCGGCTGAACCCGCCGCGCCCCTGATTCCCGCGCGGAAGACGGAGAAATCAGCCTGATATGGAGACAGCAGCTGGACCAGTCGGTCCGGGTCTTTCTTGGTCACCGGATATTCGAGCAGGGTGGCGCCGATGAGATCGCCGCCGCGGGTGTCGAGAATGAGATCCAGGACATCGGTAGTGATTCGGATTTTGCGGCCGCCAGACTCCGCCTCTGGACCCATCTCCGTATCGGGCAGTTCCCCGGCGGTCCCACTCGGCGACAACTCGGGCAGGTCGATCGCCGGTCCGGAGTCCGTCGCCAGCGCAGGGGCCTCCGACGCCGGCTGGACGACGGGCCTGTGATAATCCTGCACCCAGGCCTGCCAGGTCAGCCAGGCGGTAAAAGCCAGGGCAATCCAGAGAAATACGCGCTGGTTTTCCATCAACTACTTTGTTTCCGTTGTGACCGGCCCGGCGGGAGGCGGGACGGGATCATACCCCCCTTCGTGCCAGGGGTGGCAGCGGGAGATCCGGCGCAATGCCATCCCGAAACCTCGCAGCGGCCCGTGGATCTCTATCGCTTCCGCCGCATATCGGGAACAGCTGGGATGGTATCGGCAATTGCTGCCCAGGAACGGGCTGAGCAGCCACTGGTAGGTGCGGATCAGCGCGATCAGGGTTCGGCGCATTGTCTTGCGATCCTGTTCCAATGGGCTTGCAGGCTTTCTGCGATCCGGGCCGATGGCTCCCGGCCGACGCCTGGGCGGGCCATGACCACGAAATCCAGTGGCGGTAAGTTTCTGCGGTGCTGGCGGAACGATTCTCTCACCAGTCGCTTGATCCGATTCCTCGAGACCGCTCGACCCGTGGCCTTCAGGGAAATAGCCATCCCGAGGCGGGGGCCGTCTGCCGCCCCGGTGCCTGCCAGTACGACGAACAGACGATCGGACGATCGGTGACTGCGTTTGAAGACGCGCGTGAAATCGCTCTTCAGGTTGAGGCGATGATCACGCCGGAATCGCGCATCGATTGCGGATCCGGCCACCGCCCCCACCAGACGCTACCGGGATCCGTCAGGGCGTCAGTCGGGCGCGGCCCTTGGCCCGGCGCCGCGCGAGGATCTGCCGTCCGTTCTTGGTAGCCATCCGGGCGCGGAAACCATGGGTGCGCTTACGGCGAAGATTGCTGGGCTGGAAGGTGCGCTTCATCGTTGCAGTCTCTGGCTCGTTGAGTTCGGGTTAAGTTCGGCGACGGCAGGACCTTGTGCCCCGCAGCAAAGGGCGGAAATGCTACGCAGGGGGCCATGTGATGTCAAGAAACGGGCGGCCGCGACGCCCTGTGGATAACCTCCGGAAACCGGTATAGACTCGGCCTCCCCTCGTCGTTTTGTACCGTGTCAGGAGAATCGCCGAAGTGCCCGGATCTCTATGGGACCGGTGTGTGCAGCGGCTCGAGAGCGATTTGCCCGAGCAGCATTTCAACACCTGGATCCGTCCTCTGCAGGCCGTTCAGGAGGAGCAGACCCTGCGCCTGCTCGCACCGAACCGTTTCGTGGTGGACTGGGTGCGGGAGCACTTTTACGATCAGATCTCCGCGGTGGTCAATCGCTGCGCCGAGAACCGTGACTATGACCTGGTCATCGAGGTAGGGACGCGGCGACCGGCGGTCGTCCCGCCGGCTGTGGAGACCCCATCACCCCGGCAGGCGCCGTCACCGTCCCGGGACTACCGGCCACCACCCGGCATCGCGGTGGGTGGCCGGCTCAATCCGGACTTCACGTTCAAGAACTTCGTCGAGGGCAAAAGCAACCAGCTGGCCCGCGCCGCGGCCTGCCAGGTCGGTCTCAACCCAGGCGCCGCCTATAATCCGCTTTTCATTTACGGGGGCGTCGGGCTGGGCAAGACCCATCTCATGCATGGCGTCGGCAACGCGATCCTCGAGGTCAATCCCCAAGCCAGGATCGCCTACGTCCACTCCGAACGGTTTGTCGGCGACATGGTCTCGGCATTGCGGCACAACACCATCAGCGAATTCAAACGCGCCTACCGCTCACTGGACGCTCTGTTGATCGACGACATCCAGTTTTTCGCGGGAAAGGACCGGTCCCAGGAAGAATTCTTTCATACTTTCAATGCGTTACTGGAAGGCCAGCAGCAGATCGTACTGACCTGTGATCGGTATCCCAAAGAGGTCAACGGCCTGGAGGAACGGCTCAAGTCACGCTTCGGCTGGGGCCTCACCGTCGCTATCGAGCCGCCGGAGCTGGAGACCAGTGTGGCGATCCTGCTCAAGAAGGCGGCTGCCGAAGGCGTCGATCTGCAGGAAGAGGTCGCCTTTTTCATCGCCAAGTGCATCCGCTCCAATGTCCGGGAGCTGGAAGGGGCTCTGCGCCGGGTTATCGCCAACGCACGCTTTACCGGCCGGCCGATCACGCTGGATTTTGCCCGCGAGGCCCTCAGGGATCTGCTGGCGCTGCAGGAGCGGCTGGTCACCCTCGAGAACATCCAGAAAACTGTGGCCGACTATTACAAGATCCGGGTCGCTGACCTGCATTCAAAACGCCGCAGCCGGATGATCACCCGGCCCAGGCAGATCGCCATGGCTCTCGCCAAGGAACTCACCAGCCACAGCCTTCCGGAAATAGGGGACGCGTTCGGCGGACGGGATCATACGACGGTCATCCATGCCTGCAAACGGGTCAAGGGATTGCGGGAGACCGAGACACGCATCCGGGACGACTACGATAACCTGTTGAGAACCCTGACCGCATGAACTGGACAAACTGTGGACAACTTTTCTCCCGTAACTTATCCACAGGTACCGCCCAGCCTGTCCGTTGCCTCGGGATACCATGCGGAGCCGGGTAAAACGAACATAAATTATTGATTTATATACATTATTATTTTTTATCCACAGATCTGATCATTGCTAGTAATAACTACTAGATTTAATAAATCTAAAGATTATTAACAGGAGAGACGATGAAGCTGAGTGCTACCAGAGAGGCCTTTTTGGATCCCCTCCAGGCCGTCATCGGTGTGGTAGAGCGACGCCAGACCATGCCGATCCTGGCGAATATTCTGATCGTCGCCAGAGACGGCAAGGTCAACCTGACTGCCACCGATCTGGAAGTCGAGCTGGTGGCCTCCGGCGAAATCACCCCCGACGGAGACGGAGAAGCAACTCTGCCGGGTCGCAAGCTGCTGGATATCTGCAAGGCGCTCGCCGAAGGCGCCAGGATCGAGATCAATGTCGCCGGCGAAAAAGCCACGGTGCGATCCGGCCGCAGCCGCTTCACCCTGGCCACGCTGCCGGCAACGGAATTCCCGGTGATCGAGGATATCCATGCCCAGCAGGCGATCTCTCTGCCCCAGGCATCCATGAAGCGGCTGCTCGAGAAGACCCAGTTCTCCATGGCCCATCAGGACGTCCGGTATTATCTGAACGGTCTGCTGCTGGAAATCGAGAAGAAGCGGTTGCGGGCAGTGGCGACCGATGGGCACCGTCTCGCCCTGTGTGATGTGGCCATCGATGACGCGGCGGACGGCAATCATCAGGTCATCGTGCCCCGTAAAGGCGTGCTCGAACTCCAACGCTTGCTGGGAGACAGTGGCGACCTGGTTCTGTCCTTGGGTACCAACCATATCCGGGTGGCGGTCGATGACATCCGCTTTACCTCGAAGCTGATCGACGGCAGATTCCCCGATTACCAGCGGGTCATCCCCAAGCAGGACGGCAAATTCATTTCGGCGGATCGGGAAGATTTGCGGCACTCCCTTTACCGCACGGCCATTCTGTCCAACGAGAAATACCGCGGAATCCGGCTGGACATGGCCAAGAATGCGCTCAAGATCCAGGCCCATAATCCGGAACAGGAGGAGGCAGAAGAAGAGCTGGAGGTCAATTACGACGGGGATACCATGGAGGTCGGCTTCAACGTCAATTACCTCATGGACGCGCTGGGCGCGCTGGATGGCGATAGCGTCAGCGTCCAGATCAGCGACCCGAGCAGCAGCTGTCTGATCTGGGATGCGGGGACCGAGGGTTGTCAGTATGTCGTCATGCCCATGCGTCTCTGATTCCGGGGGCGGATGTCGGTAAGAAAATTATGGGTACAAAACGTCCGTTGCCTTGAGGAGGCGGTTCTCGAGGCGGCGGATCACAATTTGATATACGGGCACAACGCCTCGGGCAAGACCAGCTTGCTCGAGGCGATTTTCGTTCTGGGGCGGGGCCGTTCGTTCCGCGGGGCCCAGCGGGAGGGATTGATCCGCGACGGAGAATCGGAGGCTGTCATCAGCGGTAAGGTGGCCCGGGGGGAGTTGCCCGGTCAGATCGGACTTTCGTTGAGACGGGGAAGCCCGCCCCGGGTCCGGATCAATGGCAGGGACGAGACCAGCGCGGCATCGCTGGCGGAATGGCTGCCGGTCCAGGTGCTGGATCCGGGGCTGCACCGGCTGGTGGACGAAGGTCCCGGGATCAGGCGGCGTTTTGTGGATTGGGGCTTGTTTCACGTGGAACAGGATTTCCTTGGTCACTGGCGTCGGTACCAGCGCTCCCTCCGGCAGCGTAATGCAGCCCTCAAGGGTCGGGCTCCCGGGGATCTTGCGATCTGGGATGAACGAGTCGGAGCAGAGGGTGAGACCCTCAATATTCTCCGGGAGTCTTATCTGGAGAGTCTTGGCGGAGCGATCCGGGCATTTGGCGAACGGCTGCTGGGGGAGCAAATCCGGCTGGATTATCGGCCTGGATGGCCGCACGGCCAGTCTCTTGCAGAGACGCTCGGGAGAAACCGGGATCGGGATCGACGATTCGGAGCCACCCAGGCCGGGCCCCATCGGGCTGACGTTCTGATCGAAGTCGCGGACCAGCAGGCCCGGGGCAGGGTGTCTCGCGGGCAACAAAAATTGTTGGCTGCCAGCCTCGTGCTGGCCCAGCTGCAGGATCTTCAGGATCGGCGAGGGGTCCGGAGCGTGTTGCTGCTGGATGATATGGCCGCCGAACTTGATCCCGATAGTCTGAAGCGACTGGTGGAGTCGGTCTCCGGTCTTGGGTGCCAGTTATTTATTACTTCCCTGGGCCGGGAGGACGTACCGCTCGAAATGCCCCACGCCGCGTTCCACGTGGAACAGGGGAAGGTGGCATCGGTGGTATAATTGTTCGACTGAGCTGCGGAAAAGTGTCCATGAGCGAAAACAGCGCGTACGAAGCAAAAAACATCAAGGTTCTCAAGGGCCTGGACGCCGTGCGGAAGCGTCCTGGCATGTACATCGGAGACACCGATGATGGCACGGGTCTGCACCACATGGTGTTCGAGGTCGTGGACAATTCCATCGACGAAGCCCTGGCGGGTCACTGTAAGACGGTCAAGGTCCGAATCCACGCCGATGAGTCCGTGACCGTTTCCGACGACGGCAGAGGCATCCCGGTCGGCATCCACGAGGAGGAGGGGAAATCCGCCGCCGAAGTGATCATGACGGTCCTCCACGCGGGCGGGAAATTTGACGACAATTCCTACAAGGTCTCCGGCGGGCTCCACGGTGTCGGCGTTTCCGTGGTCAACGCCTTGTCTGAGACCCTGGAGCTGACGATCTTCCGTGAGGGCAAGATCCACCGGCAGGAATATCACATGGGTCGCCCGGACTCGGATCTGGCCATAGTCGGAGACACGGACCGCACGGGTACCACCATCCGCTTCCGTCCCAGCGAGGACGTCTTCACCAATATCAGTTTCCACTACGATATTCTGGCCAAACGGCTCAGGGAGCTGTCCTTTCTCAATTCCGGCGTCCGGATCGAGCTCAGCGACGATCGCACGGCGGATAACGATGTTTTCGAGTATGAGGGCGGTATCCGTGCTTTTGTCGAACATCTGAACCGCAACAAGACGCCGATCCACGAGAATGCGTTCTATTTTCAGACCGAGCGCGACGGGGTGGGCGTCGAGGTGGCGATGCAGTGGAACGACTCCTACCAGGAGAACATGTTCTGCTACACCAACAACATCCCCCAGCGGGACGGCGGGACGCACCTGGCGGGATTCCGCTCCGCGCTCACCCGGACATTGAATACCTACATGGAACGGGAGGGGCTGGCCCGGAAAGAGAAAGTCTCGACCACCGGCGACGATGCCCGGGAGGGGCTTACCGCCGTGCTTTCAGTCAAAGTACCGGATCCAAAATTTTCCTCCCAGACCAAGGACAAGCTGGTGTCCTCGGAGGTCAAGGGCATCGTGGAATCAGCGATGGCCGAGAAGCTCGATGAATTCCTGCTCGAGCATCCCAACGACGCAAAGTCTGTGGTCGGCAAGATTGTCGAGGCCGCGCGCGCCCGGGAAGCTGCGAGGAAAGCCCGGGAGATGACCCGGCGCAAGGGTGCTCTGGACGTGGCCGGCCTGCCCGGAAAGCTGGCGGACTGTCAGGAGAAAGACCCGGCCCTGTCCGAACTGTTCCTGGTCGAGGGGGACTCGGCGGGCGGCTCGGCAAAGCAGGGTCGTGATCGCCGCACCCAGGCCATCCTGCCTCTCAAGGGCAAGATCCTGAATGTGGAAAAAGCCAGGTTTGACAAGATGTTATCCTCGGCGGAGGTGGGTACCTTGATCACCGCCCTGGGATGCGGAATCGGTCGTGAGGAGTTCGATCCCGACAAGCTCCGTTACCACCGCGTGATCATCATGACCGATGCGGATGTGGACGGCTCACACATCCGGACGCTGCTGCTGACCTTTTTCTACCGCCAGATGCCCGAGCTGATCGAGCGGGGCCACATCTATATCGCCCAGCCCCCGCTGTACAAGATCAAGAAGGGCAAGCAGGAACATTATGTCAAAGATGACGCCGAGCTCACCGCCTATCTGATGTCCCTGGCGCTGCAGAACGCCGCGCTTCACGTATCCGAGACGGCGCCGCCCCTTCAGGGCCCCGGGCTGGAGACCCTGGTCCGCCGGTTTATGGAGGTACGGGCGATCATCCAGCGGCTGGGCCGTCGCTACGATCCGGATCTGTTGGCCAGGCTGCTGGTGGTGCCGACCGTGGCCGGCGAGCAACTGGACGACAGCGCCGCCATGATCTCCTGGGCGGAGGGCCTGGAACAGGTCCTGAACCAGGGCGCAAACGGCAATGGTCAGGCCTATCGTCTGGTATTCGAACCCCCTACGGCCGAACGGAGCTGGCGGATCCGGGCGGAACGCCTCCACCACGGCGTCGAGAATATCCGCTATCTGGCGCGGGAGTTCTTCGAATCCGCCGAGTATCGGAGGATCGCCGAACTGGCCGCGGATCTCTCGGACCTGATCGGCGATGGCGCCTTCGTGGCCAGGGGCGACAAGCGGGAGGAGGTGACTTCTTTCCCCCAGGCGGTGGACTGGCTGCTGGAACAGGCCAAAAAGGGTCAGGCTATCCAGCGCTACAAAGGCCTTGGGGAAATGAATCCTGATCAGCTTTGGGATACCACCGTCAATCCGGAGACGCGCCGTCTGATGCAGGTCCGGATAGAAGACGCCGTGGCTGCGGACGAGATTTTCACCACCCTGATGGGCGATCATGTGGAGCCGCGACGGGAGTTTATCGAGCGGAATGCTCTGACCGTGGCGAACCTGGACGTCTAGCAGAAACAGGATGTTGGCGGCATTTAGCGGCCAGTTATCTGCAGATAAGCTCCGTTCCCGGCACAACTGCCCAGAAGCCACTTTTTTGGCTTCAATAGAGCGAGAGCCCCGCCGAACTTCTAGCTAGATCGCGAACGTTAGGGACATTTCGCTGATTTTCAGTGACCTTTAGCTCTTTTCTGGAGGGATGTTAGCGCTGGCGTGGGCGGGGCTGATTTCCGCCATAGTGCGGTCGATCCACTCCTTGGCCTCGTCATTGATAGCGGCCGCATCCTTGCCCCGGGGATCGATCGGGGATCCTATGACGACGCGGATGGTGCCGGGACGTTTTCTCAGTTCGCGCCGGGGCCAGAAATCGCCGGCGTTATGGGCAACGGGTATCACCGGCCGGCCGGTTTCGCTGGCAAGCAAAGCGCCGCTGATGCCATAGCGCCTGGTCTTACCCGGAGGCATGCGGGTGCCTTCCGGAAAAATCACGACCCACAGACCCTCCTCAAGACGAGCGGTACCCGTGTGCACGACCTGCCGCACGGCGGATCGGTGGGCCTTGCGATCGATGGCGATGGGTTTTATCAGAGCCAGCGCCCACCCCAGAAAAGGGATCCACATCAGCTCCTGCTTCAGAACGATGCACTGGAGGGGAAACACCAGGAAGATCACGATGGTCTCGAACGTGGAGGAGTGCTTGATCAGCGCGATGCCATTCTCGGACGGGATATTCCCGCTCCCTTCCACGACATATCCGAGACCACACAGGTGCTCGAGCAGCCACAGATTGATCCGCGCCCAGACAACGCCGACCTGGAAGCGCGTGGCGAAACCGAACGGGGCCACGATCAGGACCGCTACCGATAACACCAGGGTCAACAGAAAAAACAGTACGGTGAAGAGCAGCGATCGGATCATCACGACGATTGTGTCTCCCTCACCAGGGCCTCGGCCGCGGTATGAAGATCGGCGAAGACTTCCACGCCCGCATTCTCGCCCAGGGCGATCCGGGCGGTCATCCCGTTTCCGGTCAAAACCAGGATCGGCCGGGCACCCACCGATCGGGCCGCGAGGATATCCCGCTCCGAGTCGCCGATACAGGGCGCGCCTTCGAGCGACAGGCCCAGCTCTCCCGCGACCATCCGCAACAGGCCCGGCTCCGGTTTGCGGCATCCGCACCCCTCGCCGGGCAGGTGGGGGCAGAAGGCGACAGTTTCGATCCGGCCACCCGCCGCAGCCACGGCCCCGAGCATCTTCCGATGGATGGCTTCGAGGGTGTCCCTGTCGAACAACCCCCGCCCGAGACCTGACTGGTTGCTGGCCACCGCCACGGTGTACCCGGCACGGGTCAGCAGCGCGATGGCTTCCAGACTGCCGGGCAGCGGCACCCATTGCTCCGGGGATCTGACGAAATCCATCCGGTCCCGATTGATCACGCCGTCCCGGTCGAGGACGACCAGACCCGGCGTCGTCATCTAGACGCTCAGCCGGGAGAGATCCGCCGTACGCAGGAACAACTCGCGCATCTGACTCAGCAATGCGAGGCGGTTGCGCTGTAGCTCGGGCTCGTCGGCCATGACCATGACCTTGTCGAAAAACGCATCGACCGGTTCGCGCAAGGTCGCCAGCCGTTCCAGGCCCGCGCGATACTGACGGCTGTCGATGAGCCGCCCCACCTCGTCCCGAAGCCGATCGAGATCCTCGTACAGCCGTCGCTCCTCGGGTTCAACCAGCCGCGACGGGTCGGTCTGGCCGTCGCCGGTGTAGTCGGCCTTGCGCAGGATATTCGCTACCCGCTTGTTGGCTGCGGCGAGGCTACCGGCCGCCGGCAGCGCGGCAAAGCTGCGTACCGCCTCGATACGGCGGTGAAAATCCAGCGGCGCGGAGGGGCGCTTGGCGAGCACCGACTCGAACACTTCGACCGGGGTCGGGTCTTCATCGGCTTCCGTGTAGTAGGAACGGAGTCGCTCCATCATGTAGTCGAACACCTCGTCGGCTACCGTCGCCGGCTCGCCGACTCCCGGTATACGGGATGCCGCCTGCTTGAGGAGTGCGAGCAGGTCCAGATCCAGCTCGTGTTCGATCATTATCCGAAGGGCGCCCAGCGCACCACGCCGCAATCCGAACGGGTCGCGCGTCCCGGAGGGGCGCTGGCCGATGGCGAAGATCCCGGTCAGCGTGTCCAGCTTGTCCGCCAGCGCCAGCGCCTGGCCCACGCCGCTGGCCGGCAAGGTATCGCCGGCGTACCGGGGCAGATACTGTTCGCCGATGGCCTCGGCGACCGTTCCCGCCTCCCCGTCGTGCAGAGCGTAATAGCGGCCCATCACGCCCTGGAGATCCGGGAATTCACCCACCATCTCTGAGAGGAGATCGCACTTCGCAAGCCGCGCTGCCCGCGATGCCGACTCCGGATCGAATCCGAGGATCCGGGCGATCTCCCCGGCCAGCGAGGCGACTCGCAGGCTCTTGTCCTGCAGGCTCCCCAGTCGCTTCTGAAACACGACGTCGGCGAGCCCGTCGAACCGGCTCGCCAGGGGCCGGCGACGGTCGCTGTCATAAAAGAATGCCGCGTCACTCAGCCGCGGGCGCACCACCCGCTCGTTGCCGGCGCTGACCTGAGCCGGATCGCGACTGGGGAGGTTGCTGACGGTGATAAACCGCGGCAGAAGATTGCCTGACGCATCCTCGACCGGAAAGTATCGCTGGTGCGCCTGCAGGGTGGAGACCAGGACCTCGCGAGGCAGCTCCAGGAAACGTTCCTCGAAGCGGCCTGAGACCGGCACCGGCCATTCCACCAGCGCGGTTACTTCGTCCAGGAGTGCATCGTCATAGAGAGGGCGGCCATCGAGCTGCCCGGCCAGCTTCGCCACGGATGTCTCGATCAGGGAGCGGCGCTGGCCGAAATCCGCCACCACATAGCCGCCGTCTTCCAGCACCCGGGGATAGTCAGCCGCGCCGGCGATGGTAATGGGTTCCGGTGCCAGGAAGCGGTGACCACGCGTGTCGCGACCGGCGTCGATGGCGAAGAGGGTCGCCGGCACCACGGCGTCATCGAGGAGCATCACGACCCAGTGGACCGGGCGCACGAATTCCGCGTCACTGCTGCCCCAGCGCATGCGCCGGGGCACCGGCAGCGCGGCCAGGGCGTCCTCCACCAGCCGCGGGAGAATTTCCGCTGCGGAGAGACCCGGTTCCACATCCTCGTAGAACAGGTAAGTACCCTTGTCCGTCTCCAGGCGCCCGAGTCGATCGAAGTCGACGCCGCAACTGGCGGCGAACTTCTCTCCGGCCCGGGTCGGTGCGCCTTCCGCATCCAGGGCGACGGTCACCGGGGGGCCGCGCCGGGACACCGTGCGCGGCGGCTGTATCCGCGCCAGAGCGCTGACGCGAACCGCGAGGCGGCGCGGACTGGCGTAAGCCTTGAGTCGCTCGTAACCCAGTCCGGCCTCGTCAAGACCACGGGTCAACGCCTCGGCGAAGGCGTCGCGGAGATCTTTCAACGATTTCGGCGGCAGTTCCTCGGTGCCGATCTCGACCAGCCACTCCGCCCGCTCAGCCATGGGCAGCCTCGCCGGCGGACGCCGCGCACATGGGAAAATCCAGGGCCTCGCGGCTGGCGAAATAGGCTTCGGCGACGGCCCGGGCCAGCGCTCTGACACGCAGGATGTAACGCTGACGCTCGGTCACCGAAATGGCATGGCGCGCGTCCAGCAGGTTGAAGGCATGGGAGGCCTTGAGGACCTGTTCATATGCCGGCAGAGGCAGGTCTTTGGCCAGCAGCTCTTCACAGGCGCGCTCGTAAAAATCGAACTGATGGAATAACTCGTCCGTATCCGCATGCTCGAAATTGAAGGCGGACATCTCCACCTCGTTCTGGCGATAGACATCGCCATAGGTCACCCGCCCCAGCGGCCCGTCGGTCCACACCAGGTCGAAGATGCTTTCCACCCCTTGAAGATACATGGCGATCCGTTCCAGACCGTAGGTGATCTCGCCGGTGACCGGCCGGCAGTCGAGGCCGCCCACCTGCTGGAAATAGGTGAATTGGGTGATCTCCATGCCGTTGAGCCACACTTCCCATCCGAGCCCCCAGGCGCCCAGCGTGGGCGATTCCCAATTGTCCTCGACGAAGCGGATGTCGTGGACCAGGGGATCGATGCCGAGGGCGCGCAGCGACTCAAGGTAGATATCCTGGATGTCCACGGGCGACGGCTTGATGACAACCTGATACTGGTAGTAGTGCTGGAGCCGGAAGGGATTGTCACCGTAACGCCCGTCCGTCGGCCGCCGGCAAGGCTGCACATAGGCGGCACTCCACGGTTCCGGGCCGATGGCCCGCAGGAACGTGGCGGGGTGGAACGTACCGGCGCCCATCTCCATGTCATAGGGCTGCAGGATGACGCAGCCCTGGCGCGCCCAGTAGGCCTGAAGCGCCATCAGCAGCTGTTGAAAAGTCGCCGGCGGAGAAGGATCCGAGATCGCGGTCATAGCTTTCGGGACGGCCGCCGCGGAGGCAGCGTTTCCTTGCAAATAGCAGGAAAGTATAACCCAGGAGCCGGCTGGGCCGGGTCGCCGTCGGCGCGCCCGATCCAGTGCGGTGCATGGGCAACGATGGACGCACGGTTTCGGTGCATACGCCGGCCGCGGGGCCCGGCCGGACGCCCGTCATCCCACGTCGCAGTGACCCGTCCGAGTGTGGCATGATTCCTGCTTGGCTCTGACCACTGACCGCCGTTTGTGGTCGCGGCCCGCCGCCGCGGCACGGATAACGGCGTCTCTGCATCCTTAACATTACTTCGGAGGAAGATTTCCATGAGCGCTGCTGATGTACTGGCCCTGATAAAAGACAAAGACGTGAAGTTTGTCGATCTGCGCTTCACCGACACCAAGGGCAAGGAGCAGCACGTCACCGTGCCGTCCTCCCAGGTGGACGACGATTTTTTTGAGGACGGCAAGATGTTCGACGGCTCTTCGATCGCCGGCTGGAAGGGCATCAACGAGTCGGACATGATCCTGATGCCCGACGGCGGCAGTGCCGTGATCGACCCGTTTGCCGAGGACGTTACCGTCAATATCACGTGTGACGTGATCGAACCGTCCACCATGCAGGGCTACGAGCGCGACCCCCGCTCGCTGGCCAAACGCGCCGAGGCCTATCTCAAGTCCAGCGGTATCGCCGATACGGCGTACTTCGGGCCGGAGAATGAGTTCTTCATTTTCGACGACGTGCGCTGGGGCGCCGAGATGAAAGGTGCGTTCTACTCCATCGATTCCTCGGAGGCCGGATGGAACTCCGAGAAGATGTACGAGGACGGCAACTTCGGTCACCGGCCCGGCGTCAAGGGCGGGTACTTCCCGGTGCCTCCGGTTGATTCCCTGCACGACATTCGCTCTGCCATGTGCCTGACCATGGAAGAGATGGGTCTTAAGACGGAGGTCCATCACCACGAGGTGGCCACCGCCGGTCAGTGCGAGATCGGCGTCGGCTTCAATTCGCTGGTGCGCAAGGCCGATGAAGTCCAGATCCTCAAGTATGTGGTGATGAACGTAGCCCAGGCCTATGGCAAGACCGCGACCTTCATGCCCAAGCCGGTGGTCGGTGACAACGGCAACGGCATGCACGTCCATCAGTCGCTGATGAAAGACGGCAAGAACCTGTTCAGCGGTGAAGCCTACGGCGGTCTGTCGGAGACCGCGCTGTTCTACATCGGCGGCATCATCAAGCATGCCAGGGCCCTGAACGCATTCACCAACCCGTCGACCAACAGCTACAAGCGCCTGGTGCCGGGGTTCGAGGCGCCGGTGAAGCTGGCCTATTCCGCGCGTAACCGGTCCGCGTCGATCCGCATCCCCTATATCCCCAATCCGAAGGGCCGGCGGATCGAGGTGCGGTTCCCGGATTCCATGGCCAACCCGTATTTCGCCTTCACCGCGATGATGATGGCGGGCCTCGACGGCATCCAGAACAAGGTCCATCCGGGCGACGCCCTGGACAAGGATCTTTACGATCTGCCGGCCGAGGAATCCCTCGGCATACCGGAGGTCTGCTATTCCCTGGATCAGGCCCTCGATTCCCTGGATCAGGATCGTGGGTTCCTGGTGGCCGGCGGGGTATTCACCGACGACGTGATCAACGCCTATATCGACCTCAAGATGGAGGAAGTGACCCGGCTGCGGATGACCACCCATCCGGTGGAATTCGACCTGTACTTCAGCCTCTGAACATAATCCAGTCCCGAATGGCGGCGGGGGAGCGAGCCTTCCCCGCCGTTTTTTTGTCTCCGGCGACGGCGAGGGCTATGCTATGAGCGGTCCGGGTCTGGAAGGGTTACATATGCGCTGGATACTTTTGATTGTTTGCCTGGTGGTCACGCCTGTCTTCGGAGAAGAGGCTTACCGCTGGGTGGATAAAGATGGCGTGATCCATTTTTCCGATACACCTCACCCAGGAGCGGAGCGGATCGAACTGGGCGAGGTGCAGACGTTTTCGGCCCCGGCCACGCCGGCTGCGGCGCCCCCAGCCAGCGGCAGCCCTGCGGGTACGGAGGAGGAATCCCCGGCCGATCTCTATCAGACGTTCAGGATCGTCCAGCCCGCGCCTGAACAGACCATCCGGGACAACAGCGGCACACTGGACATATCCCTGGATGTCGATCCTCGGATCCGGACCGGACACCGGCTGGAATTGTTCCTCGACGGCCAGAGCGTCGATGGCATCCCCCGGGCGACGACACGATTCACCATCGATGGCGTGCCTCGCGGCGCCCATACTCTCAGGGCCGTGCTGACGGACGGCTCGGGAAACGCCGTCGCCGAGTCAGCGACGGTCCGCTTCTACGTGATGCAGACGTCGATACAGAATCCCGCCAATCCGCTGGCCCCGGGAAACCGGCCGACTCCGCGGCCTAGTCCCGGCGGCTGACCCGATCCACCTCAGGCATGGACCCTGAGCGAGAGGAGTCCGGCCGCTTCCCCTTCACGGAGAATCTGGCTACTGGCGTACTGGTGCTGCGGCCAAACCTGGAAGTCGAGTATCTGAATCCCGCCGCGGAACAACTGCTCGGTACGAGCAGGATGCAGCTTGTCGGCAGGATCGTCGACCAGGGCGTCCCGGCCCTGGCCGTATTGAGGCCCCTGTTCGAGCGCGCCATCGTCACCGGCGAGGGGATCGCAAGGCGGGAGCTGAGCCTGGAAATCTCCCGTCCGACCTCCAGCCCCACGACCGTCGACTGCACCCTGAGCATGGTCACGACCCGGGACGATGAGATGCTGCTGGTGGCCGAATTCAGTGATGCCAGCCACCGCCTTCGTATCAGCCGGGAGAATTCGCTGATGTCCCAGCTGGAGGTCAGCCGCGCGATGGTCCGGCAGCTGGCCCATGAAATCCGTAATCCCCTCGGCGGCATCCGCGGTGCCGCCCAGCTGCTGGAGCGCCAGCTGGAGATCCCCGATCTCCAGGAATACACCCGTCTCATCATCCGCGAGGCGGATCGGCTGGCCCGGCTCACCAGCACCATGCTCGGCCCGGGGGGCGAGCCGGTGCGCCAGCTTCACAACATCCACGAGCTGGTGGAGCACGTCTACCATCTGTTGCGTGCCGAAGCTCCTCCGTCCATGAACATCGGCCGCGACTACGATCCGAGTCTCCCGGAGCTGTTCCTGGACCGCGGGCAGGTGGTGCAGGCGATGCTCAATCTGGCCCGGAATGCCATGCAGGCGGTGGGTGAAGGCGGCGCTGTCATATTCCGCACCCGGGCCCTGACCCATTACACGGTCGCTGGCCGCATGCATCGTCTGGTCGCCTCGGTGGAAGTCGAGGACAATGGTCCCGGCGTCCCGGATGCGCTCCGGGACAGCCTGTTCTACCCGCTGGTCAGCGGCCGGGCCGGGGGCAGCGGGCTGGGTCTGGCTCTGGCGCAGGATCTGGTCACGCGCCAGGGAGGTATCGTCGAGTATACGAGCACCCCGCAGCGGACCGTGTTCCAGATGTTGTTCCCGATCGAGGAGGCGCATGCAAGCCAAGCCACTTGATGTGTGGGTCGTCGATGACGACGAGGCGATCCGCTGGGTTCTCGAGCGAGCCTTGAGCGGGGCCGGTATGAATTGCAGTGGCTTCGCCGATGCCCACGCTCTCCGCCAGGCGATAGAAGCCGGCCCGCCCGATGTGGTGATCACCGATATCCGCATGCCGGACGAGGACGGGCTCAGCCTGCTCGATCATTTGCAGGAATCCTATCCCGAGCTTCCGGTGATCGTGGTCACGGCTCACTCGGATCTGGATAGCACCGTGGCGGCGTACCGCGGCGGCGCATTCGAATACCTGCCCAAGCCGTTTGACGTCGACGAAGCGGTGGCATTGGTGCAGCGGGCAGCCCGGCACGGAAGTGGTGGCGGCGGCGCCGACGAGACGCCGACCTATCCGCGGCTGATCGGTCAGGCGCCGGCGATGCAGGAGGTATTCAGAGCGATCGGCAGATTGTCCAACTCGAGCATGACTGTCCTCATCACCGGCGAATCGGGGACCGGTAAAGAGCTGGTAGCACGCGCGCTGCATGAGCATGGTCCCAGGGCGCAGCAGCCGTTTATCGCCTTGAATACCTCGGCGATACCCTCGGAATTGCTGGAATCCGAGCTGTTCGGTCATGAGCGAGGCGCCTTCACGGGTGCCGACGCGGCCCGCGTCGGCCGCTTCGAGCAGGCCGACGGCGGCACGCTTTTTCTGGACGAGATCGGTGACATGTCCCCCGCATTGCAGAGCCGGCTTCTGCGCGTGCTGGCGGAGGGCGAGTTCTACCGGGTCGGTGGACAGGTGCCGAAGCAGGTAGACGTGCGGGTGATCGCTGCCACCCACCACGATCTTCCCGCCCGGGTCGCCGAGGAGCGCTTCCGGGAAGATCTGTTCCATCGACTAAACGTGATCCATATCGAGACCCCGCCGCTGCGGGCGCGACGCGAGGACATCGGGCTGCTGCTGGACCATTATCTGCAGATCGCAGCTGCGGAAATGGGCGTGGCGCCCAAACTGCTGAGTAAAGAGGCGCGCGCCATGCTGGTGGCGTTCGACTGGCCGGGAAACGTCCGGCAGCTGGTCAACGTGTGCCGTCGCCTGACGGTCAGCGCGCCGGGCCGCCAGATCCAGCGGACCGATATCCCCGCGGAACTCGGGGGCGACAGCATCGAGACCGGTGGTCAGGAGTGGTCGCGGGAGCTCCGCCGCTGGGCCGGACAAAGGTTGGAGTCCGCTGATGACGCGCCGCTGCTGGAACAGGCGCTGCCGGAGTTCGAGCGGGTGCTCATCGAAGTCGCGTTGGAGCGGTCGCGAGGCCACCGGCAGCAGGCAGCGCGTCTCCTGGGGTGGGGCCGGAACACGCTGACGCGGAAGATCCGGGAACTCGGGATCGGTGATTAGAGCCCGGCCCGGGCTAACGGACGATCAATCGGGCAGTTGCAGCGAGCCGGTCAGGTCGCTGACCGATTCGAAACCGTGCCGCTGGAGATATTCGGCGATACCGCGGTTCATCTTCTTGCAGGCCATGGGATCGTAAAACAGCGCCGTGCCAACACCGACGGCCGATGCGCCTGCGATGATGAACTCCAGTGCGTCACTGACCTCGCAAATCCCGCCCTGGCCGATGATCGGTATCCCGTGGGGACTCGCCACTTCGTAAACCTGATGCACTTTGAGCAGGGCGATCGGTTTGATCGCCGGTCCGGACAGACCACCCTGGACGTTTCCTATGACCGGCGATCTGGACTCCGCGTCGATGGCCATGCCCATCAGGGTGTTGATCACGGCCAGCCCGTCGCTGCCGGCCTCGATGCAGGCCCTGGCGTTGGCGCGGATGTCGGTCTGGTTGGGCGACAGTTTGGTGATAATCGGCTTGGAGGTCGCTGCCCGGCATGCGGCGACGACCCGCGCTGACATCTCCGGATAATTGCCGAAGGCGACGCCGCCCTCCTTGATATTGGGGCAGGAGATGTTGATCTCGATGGCGTCGATGGGCGAGTCGTCGAACCTGGCGGTCACTGCCACATAATCTTCGATGGTCGAGCCGCAGACGTTCGCGATAAAACGGGTCTCGCCGAAATCCAGCTGGGGCAGGATCTCGTCGACCACACGGTCCGCTCCGGGATTCTGCAGACCGATGGCATTCAACATCCCCATCGGCGTCTCGCAGACCCGATGAGGCGGGTTGCCGAGGCGTGGTTCCGGCGTCGTGCCCTTCAGCACCACGGCTCCCACGTCCCGGTTCGAGAATCCCTCGACCCGCGTGTATTCCTCGCCGAAACCGACGCAACCCGAGAGCAGCACCAGGGGAGAATCGAGACGCATGCCGCATAATTCCAGTCCGAGTGCCGGGTGCAGGGTTTCGCTCGCTGCGCTCATAATCCTCGACCGGGCCCGGGGGCCGGAGCCATTGCCACCATGTTCGACGTCATCCTCTATCAGCCAGAGATCCCGCCCAATACCGGCAATATCATACGACTTTGCGCCAATACAGGCGCGCGCCTGCATCTGGTCGAGCCGCTGGGTTTCGAGCTGGACGAACCGCGACTCCGGCGCGCCGGCCTCGATTATCGGGAATATGCACCGGTGACCCGCCACGAGGACCTTGACCAGTGTTTGCGGGCGCTCGGCGGATCCACGGTGTACGCCTTCTCCAGCCACGCTGCTCGCCGCTATGACCAGGCCCGATATGAGTCGGGTGACGCGCTACTGTTCGGCCCCGAGACCCGCGGCCTCGGCGAGGACCTTATTGCGCGCTTCCCTGAAGAACGGCGCCTTACGCTGCCGATGCGGGCCGGCAATCGCAGCCTGAATCTGTCAAACGCGGTCGCCGTGGCAGTCTACGAAGCCTGGCGCCAGATCGGTTTTGCCGGTGCCCGGGCTTAACTGCCCGGGGCGAACTCCGATTTCAGCTCCCGCTGCATCAGCGCGCTGACTGCGGCGCGTGGATCCTCGCCCTGATAGAGGATGCGGTAGATCTGCTCACAGATCGGCATTTCGACGCCGGCGGTTGTCGCCACCCGATGCACCGCATCGGCCGCCTTGACGCCTTCGACCACCTGGCCGATCTCGATCGCGGCCTCGTCTATGGTCTTGCCCGCCGCCAGCGCCAGACCCATGCGCCGGTTCCTGGACAGATCGTCGGTGCAGGTCAGCACCAGATCCCCCATCCCGGCCAGACCCATGAATGTCGCCGGTTTGGCACCCAGCGCGACGCCCAGTCGGGTCATCTCGACCAGCCCGCGTGTGATCAGGGCGACCCGCGTATTGGCGCCGAAGCCCAGACCGTCGCAGATGCCCGCGCCGATGGCCAGGGCATTCTTGACCGCCCCGCCCACTTCGACGCCGACCATATCGTCGGATGTGTAGGCGCGGAAATTCTCCCCGGAAATGCTCGCCGCCAATTCGGCTGCAAAATCCGCGTCGGCGGAAGCCACCGTCATGGCCGTGGGAAGGCCGGCGCCCACCTCCTTTGCGAAAGTCGGTCCGGAGACGACCGCCGTGGCGATGCCGACGCCGAGCACCTCTTCCGCCACCTGGTGGGGCAGCTTGCCGGTCTCCACCTCAAAACCCTTTGTGGCCCAGGCGAGGCGGGCGTCCGTCTGCAGCATCGGCCGGATGGATTCGAGGGTCGCGCGGAAGGCATGGCTCGGCACAGCGACCAGCACCATCGGGGCCGACGCCATGGCCCGTTCCAGGTCCGGCTCGATCACGAGGCTGTCCGGGAATCGTGCTCCCGGCAGATAGTGCTGGTTTTCCCGGTCTTCGATCAGCCGGTCCAGGTGATCTTCCACCCGGCCCCAGAGGGTGGTCGCGGTGCCGCTGCGCGCGAATTGTATGGCTAGCGCAGTGCCCCATGAGCCCGCGCCCAGAATGACGATCGCGCGCTGTTCGCTCATCGATGACTCCCGGCTGACCTGGGTTGATTTTACGGCTAGGCCTGCGCGGTCTCCGCTTCCTGCTGCGCCTGAGCCTGGGCTACCACCGCCTCGAAGTTTACCGGCTGCAGGTGCAGCTGGGGGAAACCGCCCTTGCCGACCAGGTCGGCGACAACCTCCCGGGCATAGGGATAGAGCTGCGTCGGGCAGAAGATGGCGAGCATCTGGGGCATATCCGCCGGGGCGAATCCCTCCAGCAGGAATACTCCCGCCTGCTGAACCTCGGCCAGAAAGGCCACTTTGTCGCCCTGCTTGGCCTCGACCGAAATTTCCAGCACCACCTCGATGCGGTTGTCGCCGAGATCTTCGGTGCGGGTGGACAGGTTCATGGTCACGTTCGGCTTCCACTCGCCGCGCTGGATTCCGGGGCTGTTGGGCGCCTCGAAGGAAGCGTCCTTCAGGTAGATCCGTTGCAGGCCGATCTGCGGGCCGGTGTCGGCTGCTGCCTCAGTGTCGCGTGTTTCTTCGTTCATGATCGCTCCAGTAACGTTGTCATCTGTCCGTCGTCCGATCCGCCAGGGACGTTGCCAGCCGGGTCATCGGCCGCGGAGCCCGGAAACAGCAGCCGATCCAGTTTCCCTGCCAGATCCAGCGCGTGCAGGTCGTCATAACCGCCGATGTGCGCGCCGTCGATAAAGATCTGGGGTACGGTCCTGCGCCGGCTGCGCAACTCCATCTCCCGCCGCCGCTCCGGGTCACCGTCCACCGCGATCTCGTCATATTCCACGCCCTTGTAATCCAGCAGCTCCCGCGCCCGCATGCAGTAGGGGCAGAATCGGGTGGCATAGACGACGACCCTTGGAAGGTCCGGCGTACTCACTTCTTGCTGCCCTTTGTTCCGCCTTGCGCGAGCGGCAGGCTGTCACGCTGCCAGGCAGCGAGCCCGCCGCTGATATTGGCGACCCGTTCGATCCCTTTCTCGCGCAACAATCGGGCCGCCTTGCCGCTGCTCATACCGGTGTCGCAGCAGACCAGGACCGTCTTTTCGCGGAGTTTGTCTACCGCGTCCGGTTTCTGACCGAGCTCCGTCAGCGCCATGTTGCGGGCGTTGACGATATGACCCTTTTTGTATTGTGCTTCCGGCCGGACGTCTATGACGATCGCGCCGTCGTTGATCAGCTTGACGGCGTCGGCCGGTGATACCGACGCGCCGCCGGCCCGCAGCCGGATTTCGTTGAATATGACCAGCACCGTCAGCGCCATCAGGGCGCTGACGAGGAACGGATGATTGCCGGCGAATTCCATCAGTTGAGCCATGCCGCGTACCTTCTCCGAGGCAGTGGACGAATAAGCCCTCCATTATACCAGCGCCGTTGCCGGGACGCCTTCCTCCCGCGGGCATGACGACCTAGAATGTGGGCTCCCCATCGTTCGCCGGCGAGCAACAGAGCCCCTTGATCCGCAAAGCTTTTCTCCCGGCCATGATCACCCTGGCCCTGACCGTGTGCCTGGCGGCAGGGCCCGGGATGGCCGAGGATGATCCGGGCGCCCGCCTGCGGGTGTTGCAGAAGCGGATGGGCGAGCTGCAAAAACAACTGGAGCGGGACGCGGATCGCCGGGATGCGGAGGCGGCTCGACTTCGGCAGGCCGAGCGGGCGGCGGCGGAGGCGGCCCGTGAACTGGCCCGGACCCGGCTCGCTATCGACGAGCATCGGCGCCGGCTGGATGCCCTGGGCGCCGAGAAACAGGGCAGCGAGGCCAGGCTCCGGTCAAACCGCGCGGATCTTGCCGTCCAGGTGCGTGCCGCTTATCTCGGCGGCCGGCAGGAACGCCTGCGGATGGTCTTGAATCAACAGGATCCGGCCCTGCTGGGTCGCATGCTGGTCTATTACCGATATCTGAGCCAGTACCGGGCCGGGCAGATCGAGTCCGTGGTCGCCGAGTTGTCACGTCTGGCGGCGGTAGAGAAAGAACTGCAAAGCGCCACCGCGGAGCTGGAGAATCTCGAACGCCGCCGCAGCCGCAAAGCGGCCGACGTGGAGAAGGCCAGGCTGGCGAGGGCCGACGCGGTAGCGACGCTCGATGCGCGCATCGAAAGCGGGGCCCAGGAGGTCGCCCGTCTGCAATCCGAAGAGGAGACTCTGCAGCGCGTCATCGAGGATCTGCAGCGGGCACTGGCAGACCTGCCGGGCGCCCGGCGGGAACCCTTCGCCGAGCAGCGGGGCAAGCTGACGTGGCCGGTCAGGGGACGCCTGTTACACGATTTCGGCCAGCCCCGGGCCGGAGGATCGCTGCGCTGGAACGGCGTGCTGGTCGGTGCCGAGCGGGGCTCGGATGTCACGGCGGTCTATCACGGGCGTGTCGCCTATGCGGACTGGCTGCCGGGGATGGGCCTGCTGATGGTCATCGAGCACGGTGACGATTACCTGAGTCTGTATGGGCATAACGACGTGCTCTTCAAGAGCGTCGGTGACTGGGTCCAGCCGGGCGAAGTCATCGCCACGGCCGGCGACAGCGGCGGCCGCAGCCGGGCGGCGCTCTATTTCGAGATCCGCCGCGGCAAAAAGCCACAAAATCCGCACCGCTGGTTTGCTTCCCGGCTGACCGCGCCGTGAGGCCATTTTGAGGGGTCAGGCCCCTGTGCTATGGTCTGGCGTCAACGGCCAACGACCGCTTCAGGACACCCTATGTCGCTGAAACTCAGGGGACTTCTTGCAGTCAGCATCGGCACGGCGCTGGGCCTGGCGCTGAGTCTCGGCTCCGCTCTGCTGGCGGCGTGGCAGCCCCCCGCTCATCCGGTCACGGAGACCGGGCAATCGCGGCTGCTGGCGGAAGTCCTGGAGCACGTGCGGCGCGAGTATGTCGATCCGGTGGATGACCGGCGGCTGCTCGAGGCCGCCGTGCGGGGCATGATGTCGGGGCTGGACGATCATTCCACCTTCCTCGACGCGGCCCAATACCGGCGAATCCTGGAAAGCACCAGCGGCAGTTACACAGGGATCGGGCTCGACGTGGGCATCGACGATGGCCGGATTGTGGTGCTTTCGCCGGTGGCAAGCGGACCCGCTGCCGATGCCGGGGTGCAGGCCGGCGATGTGATCATCAGCGTCGACGGCATGCCGGTGGGCGCCAACGAGTTCGACGAGACTATCGCCCGGTTGAGAGGAGCGCCGGGCACGCACGTCCAGCTTTCCGTGGTCCGGGGGGAACACGCCGGACCCCGTACTTTCGACATCGAGCGTGGAGAGGTTCATCTTGCCAGCGTGGAGTGGCGGCGGCTGGACTCGGGCTATGGTTATGTGCGCCTGTCCCATTTCAGCGCCCATACTGCCGAGGAAGTCGGACGGGCGCTCGAGGGTCTCGATCCGGATCGACTCGGGGGCCTGGTCGTCGATCTGCGAGACAACCCGGGTGGCGTCCTCGACGCCGCCGTGGACGTGGCCGATCTGTTCCTGGAAACCGGCGTGATCGTCAGCGCCGACGGCCGCGCCCCGGACGCGAGTTTCCGTTACCGGGCCCGGCAAGGCGATCTGATGTCGGGCAAGCCGATCATCGTGCTGGTGAACGGCAGCTCGGCATCGGCTTCGGAGATCCTGGCCGGGGCCCTGCAGGATAATGGCCGCGCTCAGGTCGTGGGTTCACCCACTTTCGGCAAGGGTTCGGTGCAGACGGTCCTTCCCCTGTCCGAGGGCCGCGCTATCAAGCTCACTACCTCCCGCTACTTCACCCCTTCCGGGCGATCGATCCACAACCGGGGCATCTACCCTGACGTGACCGTCTACACGGACCCGCTCGATGGTGATATCGATCGGCAGCTCGAGATAGCGGTCTCTCGTCTTCAGGATCCCACGGCCGTCCCGGTGCGGCGGATCGCCGCCTCAGAGGCCCGCTCCGCACCATGAGATGGCGAGGCGTCCAGGGTCTTTTCGCCCTGGGCGTCTCCGCACTGACCGTCGGTCCCGACGCCGTCGCTGAACCGCCGGTGGTGGCGATCGTCATCGATGATCTCGGCCATGCCCTGGAGCCGGGGTTGCAGGTCGCCGCTCTGGCGGGACCCATCGCCTGTTCGATCCTCCCTCACACGCCTTCAGGACCGGAACTTGCGCGCCGCTGCCATGCCAGCGGCAAGGAAGTGATGCTGCACCTGCCGATGCAACCGGCGGACCCTTCCGAGCGCCCCGGCGACGGTGTACTGGAGATCGTGCACAGCCGCCACGAATTGAGACACAGGCTCGAGGCAGCCATGGCCGCGGTGCCCCATGCAAGCGGGGTGAACAACCATATGGG